>JALQVB010000189.1 GCA_023260495.1 Aquiluna sp. | reverse complement strand
CCAGGCCACCAGAGAATGCAATGCCGACCTTTTCGCCGACTGGGAGATTAGAAAGTACTTTTGACATCGAGCCTAGGTTAGCGAAAAACCGCCCTAGGCGCGCGCCATTGCACTGCGCAGGGTATCGAGCGAGAGGCCACCTAGGTTGAGTGCCTTGCGGTGGAACTCTTTGATGTCAAACTCACTACCCTTGCGCTCGCGGTATTCATCTCTCACCTGTTCCCAGATGCGCTGGCCCACCTTGTAGGCGGGAGCCTGCCCGGGCCAGCCAAAGTACCGAGTGACCTCAAATCGCACGAACTCTGGAGACATGTTGACGTTTCGCATCATGAAATCAAGTGCGTATTCAAAGTCCCAGCTGCCGGTGCCATCAAGTCTTGGCTTGCCGGTGTGGACCCCAATATCTAGCACCACTCGAGCGGCGCGCATGCGCTGGGCATCCAGCATTCCTAGGCGATCTGCTGGGGTGGACAGAAAACCAAGCTCATCCATCAGTCGCTCGGCATAAAGAGCCCAGCCTTCACCGTGACCGGATGTCCATGAGGCCAACCTACGCCAGTCGTTTAGCTGGTCTCGCACATAAGTTGCCTGGGCAATCTGAAGGTGGTGGCCGGGCACACCCTCGTGAT
>JALQVB010000188.1 GCA_023260495.1 Aquiluna sp. | reverse complement strand
AAGCACCATGCCCCAATCGTGCTGCGCTGGCGATTGGGCAAGGTGCGCCTCACGGTCATCGCGCGAAGACCGCCCAAGGGGACATCGCGGGGAGTGAGGATGCTCATGTTTACAGACTACGTATCTCCAGGGGTATTTATTCCAAGAAGACGCTGTTCTCCCTCCAGCGAACAAGCCCGTATCTACTCACGCCGTGGGCGAACAGGGGCAGTTTTTGGGTGTTCTTGTCGTTACTCTCAATTCAAGACCTGCACAGACCATGTGTGCTGATGGGAGTTAGAAATGTTTGAGAGATTTACCGACCGCGCTCGCCGCGTCGTTGTCTTGGCGCAAGAAGAAGCCAAGATGCTCAACCACAACTACATCGGCACCGAGCACATCCTGCTCGGTCTGATCCACGAAGGTGAAGGCGTTGCAGCTAAGGCCCTCGAGTCCCTAAACATTTCTCTCGACGCCGTGCGCGAGCAGGTCCAGGACATCATCGGTCAGGGACAGCAGCAGCCCACCGGTCACATCCCCTTCACACCACGTGCAAAGAAGGTTCTTGAGCTTTCGCTGCGCGAAGCACTTCAGCTGGGCCACAACTACATTGGCACCGAGCACATCCTGCTCGGCCTCATCCGTGAGGGTG
>JALQVB010000187.1 GCA_023260495.1 Aquiluna sp. | reverse complement strand
ACCTGTAGCGTCGCCACCACCAGTTCAGGTGGCTACTGTGAAGACATGAACATCCTCATCGTCGGCGCTGGTGGAGTCGGAAACGCTCTGGCGCGCATTCTTGCCCGTCGCTCTTTCATTACCTCGGTAACCATCTCCGACTACGACGCCAGCAGGGCAGGTGCCGCGGTCGAATGGATTTCAAAGCGCCACCCTGAGATGGCCGCGCGCTTTCACTCAGCCGCAATCGATGCGTCTTCAGCAGAGTCCGTTGCAGAGGTCGCGAAAGCAGCCGGTGCCGACATCGTGGTCAATGCCGTGGAGCCGTCTTTTGTGAAAACGGTGTTCCAAGGGGCATTCGATGCGGGCGCGAACTACATGGACATGGCGATGAGCCTTTCTCACCCCCACCCCGACGAGCCCTATTCGAAGACCGGCGAAAAGCTTGGTGACTGGCAGTTCGAGCGACACGACGAGTGGGCCGCAGCCGACCGTCTTGCCGTTGTCGGGTGTGGGGTAGAGCCAGGACTTTCTGACATCTTCGCCCGCTACGCCGCCGACCACCTCTTCTCCGAAGTAGACGAGTTCGGGGTTCGGGACGGGGCGAACCTTGTCGTTACCGACGATCAGGGAAACGAGATCTTTGCTCCCTCGTTCAGCATT
>JALQVB010000186.1 GCA_023260495.1 Aquiluna sp. | reverse complement strand
GGGAGGACAGCCGCGACTGACGGTTCAAGCAAATGGATTTCTGGACAGGCGTCCCGCTCAGATGGTCACAGGCGCCGCAGCGAAGTTGACGCGATTCTCGTTGGTACGGGCACCGCACTCGCTGATGACCCAGAGCTGACGGCAAGAGACGAAAAGGGTGGTTATTACGAGCACCAGCCGCTGCGTGTTGTTCTGGGAGAGAGTGAACTACCGTCCTCACTGCGTGTTTTCAACGATAAGTCCGAGTCGGTTCACCTCAAGACTCGGGACATCGAGTCAGCGCTAGCGGAGCTCTTCGCGCGTGGGGTGAAGCACCTCTGGGTTGAGGGTGGGCCCGCAGTGGCAAGCAAGTTTGTAGAGCTCGATTTAGTTGACGAGTTCATCATCTATTTGGCCCCAATGCTGCTTGGCGGTGACAAGGTGGCCCTTCAGGACATCGGTGTCGGGTCGGTTCAAGATGCCGCAGAGCTGGAAATCGTTGAGCAGAGACTGCTCGATCAGGACCTATTTATTAGAGCAAGGAGAAAGTAATGTTCACCGGAATCATCGAAGAACTTGGCAAGGTGCTTGCAATTGAGAAGCAGCCGGATGCAATCAGGCTGACTATCGGGTGTGAGAAGGTGCTCTCTGACCTGGGTCGTG
>JALQVB010000185.1 GCA_023260495.1 Aquiluna sp. | reverse complement strand
CCATTTGGTTTCTCCAGTATCTACACTAACGTACTGCCGCCCGCTGGCGGTATGCTTGTCGCGTAAATCTTTGTATTCTGACGTAAGTTTAGGGCTTGCCCGCAATCAGAGCAAGTGTCTGCGGCTAATTCAGCCTCATTAAGATCGTATCCGCAATGTGCGCATAACACTTCAACTTCATGCTTGGGGTCTATCGCATCGCCCAGTTGTACTGCATCTTTTACTATCTTCATGCTGCTATATCCGTCCAATTAGGTGTTTGGCTGTCGTCTACGTCTACCCAGCCTGCATTTTGATTCGGTACAATCTCGCCCCAAACCAATACGTTATTAGTGAATCCCGTGGCCTGTAGCCCTGTTACATTTACTATGGCGTCAGCCGTTACTTGCTCTTGTCCTAGCGCTGTAGTGCCCTGAACGCCCGTTACATCAACAGCTTGCAGGAGGTAAACAGTAACGCTTCCCAACGAAGATGTAGCTTGTAGCCCAGTTTCAGTAACTATAGCGTCAGCTATAACGCCTACCGTACCAAGAGCAGTGGTTCCCTGAACCCCGGTAACATCTACACCGGTGGTCTCAATAACTCGGGCTTCGCCTGTTTCGCCGGTAGCTTCTACACCTGTAACTGCAACTATAGCTGCGGCGTCTAC
>JALQVB010000184.1 GCA_023260495.1 Aquiluna sp. | reverse complement strand
GGAGCAGAAGGTTTGGTCAACGGAGTGACCGGAGTTGACGCTGAACTGGAGACACTGTCTCCAGCAGCATTGTGAGCAACAACAGTGAACGTGTAGGCCTGACCATTCGTCAGTCCCGAAACAGTACACGTCACAGCAGGGGCAACTGCGGTGCAGGTGCCTGCACCAGGTGAAGCACTCACCACATAGTTAGTGATGGCGGATCCACCGTCACTAACAGGCGCGGTCCACGACACAGTGGCTAAAGCGTTTCCTCGCGTAGCGAGACAGCAGTTGGGGAGCCAGGGTTCGTGCGTGGGGTAGCACTCGTAGATGCAGCGCTGGCAACTCCATACCCCAACGAGTTTTTAGCTTTCACGGTGAATGTGTAGGCAGTGCCGTTAGTCAAACCTGTGATTGTGCACCCCAGGATGGTCACCACACAGGTAGCTAAGTCAGGTGAAGAAGTCACGGTGTATTCGGTGACGAGATCCCCACCGTTATCGACAGGAGCCGTCCAAGATATATTGGCCTGTCCATCGGCCGCAGAAACTGTCGGGATTCCCGGCGCACCAGAGACCGAACGTGGGGTAACTGCCGTAGAGGCGGCACTTGACGTCAAAGCCGCACCGGCTGAGTTCGTCGTCTTCACTGTAAATGTATAGGGAGTTCCGTTA
>JALQVB010000183.1:356-661 GCA_023260495.1 Aquiluna sp. | reverse complement strand
ATCCGCGAGGCACTTGCTGCCGAGTTCGGTGAAGAGCTCGCTCAGGCAACCCGCATTCTTTATGGTGGCTCGGTTAAGGCAAACAACGTTGCCGGCTTCTTGCGCAGCACCGAAGTCGACGGTGTTCTCGTCGGCGGTGCTAGCCTCGATGCAGAAGAGTTCAGCGGTATTGCTCGTTTCTTGAAGCACATCGCCCTATAATTTCCTAAGACCGCTTCAACTAAAGGATTACGCCCTAATGGCCGCACTTCAGATCGCACTTCAGGTGCTTCTTGCAATCACCTCACTGCTTCTTACCCTGTTGA
>JALQVB010000183.1:0-295 GCA_023260495.1 Aquiluna sp. | reverse complement strand
GTCGCGGTGGCGGTCTTTCAGACATGTTCGGCGGCGGCGTAACCTCGACTCTTGGCAGCTCAGGCGTTGCCGAGCGCAACCTAAACCGCATCACCATCATTCTTGGTGTTGTCTGGGTTGTTGTGATCATCACCCTAGGTCTATTCACCCGCTTCCACCTAGTGGCTTAATATTTTCGGTTCCAACTAGGCATCTTTCGAGGAGCTAAGTATGAGCAACGGTGGTTCAGCAATCCGTGGTTCGCGCGTTGGCGCAGGACCAATGGGTGAGGCAGACCGCGGCTACCAGGCCGCTC
>JALQVB010000182.1:257-684 GCA_023260495.1 Aquiluna sp. | reverse complement strand
GATTCTGCAGGCCCAAGTGTCGCGGTTCCTCTCCGATGAGGGAGACAACGCCGTGTTGGTCGCCAACAACCTGGATTGGACCAAGGGGCTGAGCGCCATCGAGTTTTTGCGCGATATCGGAAAGTACTTCCGCGTAGGCACGATGATTAAAAAAGACGCGGTTGCCGCGAGGCTGAACTCAGAAGCGGGAATCAGCTACACCGAGTTTTCCTACCAAATCCTCCAAGGTCTCGATTTCCTCGAGCTTCACAAGCAATACGACTGCATGCTCCAAACCGGAGGCTCCGACCAGTGGGGCAATCTCACCTCGGGCACCGATCTCGTGCACAAGGCACTGGGAAAGACCGTCCACGCATTTGGCACACCCCTCATCACGAACTCGGATGGCACGAAGTTCGGGAAATCCGAAGGAAACGCCATCTGGCTC
>JALQVB010000182.1:0-247 GCA_023260495.1 Aquiluna sp. | reverse complement strand
AATCGAATCGCTCGAGCAAAAGGTGCGCGACGAACCCCACGCGCGTGAAGCCCAACGCACCCTCGCCCACCACGTGACTTCTATTGTTCACGGGGAAGAGGAAGCGCTCGCCGTCGCGGCAGCCGCAACGGCTCTTTTCGGGAAGGATTCGCTCTCTGAGAGTCCTGCAGGAGTATTTGCCCAGGCTCTCGCTGAATTGCCATCGGCCGAGGTGACCGCCGATACTCCGGTCGCGCAAGCTCTCGTT
>JALQVB010000181.1 GCA_023260495.1 Aquiluna sp. | reverse complement strand
CTCATCCTGGGCCGATCCTCGAGGATCGGGGAGCGCATCGAAGTCGCGGTTCTGGCGGGTTACGGCGTGGTTGTCTCCTACCTCTTCGGGTTGCTCATGAATCTCTGGTTTTGGCCCCTCGCGGTGGGGTCGGGAACCACACTTTCTCTCGAGACTGGCGATGGTCTCATCGACAACCTCGCGCGTTTCACCCTTTATTCATTGGCCACTTCGACCCTGACGTGGGACACTGTTCGCGCGATCACGACCGTTGTGACTCTTCTTCTCGTCGGGCGGGCGTCACTCAAAGCGTTGCGCAGAGCTGTTCCCTCCCGCGGGTTAGACCGAGAAGTACTTGGCCTCCGGGTGGTGGAACACGAACGCGTCGGTTGATTGTTCGGGGTGGAGCTGAAGCTCGTCAGAGAGTTCGACACCGATACGTCCGGGGTTCAATAACTCGACCACTTTCCGGCGGTCGTCCATGTCAGGGCAGGCGGGGTAACCCAGAGAGAACCTGGCGCCCCGATACTTCACCCCGAGGATGTCATCAAGATTTTTAGGATCTTCTGATCCAAAGCCCCATTCCGCTCGGACCTGGGCATGCCAATACTCGGCTAGCGCTTCGGTGAGCTGCATGGCGAGGCCGTTGAGCTCGAGGTAGTCACGGTAGGAGTCTGATGCGAAGAGCGTTTGCGCGACCTTGTCGATG
>JALQVB010000180.1 GCA_023260495.1 Aquiluna sp. | reverse complement strand
AATACTGGCTCGACCAGACTGAGGTGCCTCTCGAGCGCATCCAAAAGCGCGGGATGGCCGATAACTACTGGTCCACCGGCCAGCGTGGGCCAGCAGGTCCGTGCAGTGAGATCTATTTTGATCGTGGGCCCGAGTATGGTTCCGAGGGCGGGCCAGAAGCAGACGAGGATCGTTACATCGAGATATGGAATCTCGTCTTCATGCAGTACGAGAGAGCCGACGGCGGCACGAAAGACGACTTCGAAATTCTTGGAGAGCTACCGAGCAAAAACATCGATACTGGCATGGGCCTCGAGCGAGTTGCCTTCCTGCTTCAAGGCGTCGAGAACATCTATGAGATAGACCAGGTAAAGCCGCTAATCGATCTAGTGAGTTCTCTCTCTGGTAAGAAGTACGGCGCCGATGAGCAGGATGATGTCCGGATGAGGGTGATTGCAGACCACATTCGTTCCTCGCTCATGCTGATGAGTGACGGTGTTACCCCCTCAAATGAAGGCAGGGGCTATGTGCTCCGCCGTCTGTTGAGGCGCTCGGTTCGGGCTCTACGGTTGCTTGGTATCGATAGGCCAACTTTTGAATCTCTCTTTGACGCATCCTATGAAGCGATGCTGGATGCCTATCCTGAGCTGTCGGACAGCTATGACAGGGTAAAGCGAGCTGCAATTGCGGAGGAGGCTGGTTTCCGCAAGACTTTGGAAAC
>JALQVB010000017.1 GCA_023260495.1 Aquiluna sp. | reverse complement strand
ATCGGCTGCGAAGATAACCGCGTCGGCGGCATCAATGACCTCTTGTTTCAATGGGTTGGAGCCGGCAGACCCTTGGGTCTCCACAACGACCTCGTGACCGAGTTTCTTGCCTGCCTGCTCAAGAGCCTCGGCCGCCATGTAGGTGTGGGCGATGCCGGTAATGCAGGATGTTACGCAAACAATCTTTGCCATTAGGCCTGGACCTCCTTGGTCACGATTTCGGCTAGCGCTGCTGGGTCGGTCTGGGAACGCAGCAGGTCTCTAAAGTCCTCGTGCATCACCTTGCGAGCCAGCGCCGCCAGGATTTCTAGGTGTGTGTTTTCGCCTGATGCCGGAGCGGCAATCAGGAAAATCAGATTCGAAGGGCCGTCCTCGGCCCCAAAGTCAACGCCAGTGGAGGATGTGGCAACGGCCACCGTAGGCACGGTCACCAAGTCGCTCTGGGCGTGTGGGATGGCGATGCCACCTTCAATACCAGTCGGGAAGTGTTCCTCGCGAGCTGCAACTGCAGCGAGGTATTCGTCCAGGCCTGTTAGGCGGCCAGCAGCAAGCAGCTTTTCAGCTAGCGCTCGGACCGCATCTTCTTTGGAAGAAGCCTGTAGATCAATAATTACGATATCGGCGGTGGTAATTGGATTGGCCATTTGAACCTGGCGCAAAGTTGGCGCCAAAGCCCCCTCTCGATCAATCGTTGTACACGATTACAGTTCACTCTATCCAGAGGGTTATCAGCTTTCCACTGATTTGAGGCGTTTTGGTTACAAAAAACGGCGTGCCAATTGTAGGAAGTCACAGTTTGCACAGATGTTACCTGGTTAACTGCAAGCGCTTCCAGCTAGCGTCGATCCTGCCGGAATTCTCCTAGGAGCCGATATTGCTTAGCAACTCGGCGGCAAAGCGCTCGGAATACTCGAGGTGCGGTGAGTGGCCGCAGTCTTCAAAAACCACCTCCCGATAGCTGCCGCCTGCGGCTTGGTAGGCCTCCAAGACCTGGCGCGTCTGCTTCAACATGTGCTGCGCTGGCGCCACCTCATCACCTGGCCAGCCGGGAACAATCCCAACGGCACCCAGCTGATTTAGGTCGAAGAAGGAAGCATCATTCACAATCGCATCAGAATCGCCGCGAATCCACAACACGGGAAAGGTAGCCCCGCTGGTGGCTAGAGCGCTTACATTGAAGTGCTTGGGTGAAAGCGAATTCAGCACGCCCTTGCTGCCTGCACCAAAGCCCGGCCAGTGCTCGCTGGCGCCAGCATCACCGGGGTAGTTATCAACTCCGGTCTTGGTGCTCAACATGGATGCCACCCAAAGGTCTTCATTGGCAACCCGGTCTGGGTTTTTCACATAGCTGGATCGATAGACGTTGCGAGGCGAAGTTTGTTCATCTGAGGATGTGTCGCTGGATCCAACGCGAGCGACGAAGTCGGGGTTTGCTGCCCCACCGCCGGTGCCGGAGGCGTCATCATTTAGCGGGCGTCCATCGGGCCAAGTGCCACCGAAGCCATAGGGGGAAACCGGTGCCTCTAGAGTCAGCGACTGCACCACTTCAGGAGCATCCAGCGCCAGCTGCATGGCAACTCCTCCACCTAGGCTCCAGCCCAAAATGTGGGCCCGCTCAACACCCAGTTCCGCAAGGACGGCTAAGACATCGTCGGAGAAGTCGCGCACCCCTCTGGTGGCATCTACGGGAAGAGTTTGACTCAACCCAAAGCCCCGTAGGTCTGGAGCTATCACGCGGTGATTCCCTAGAAGGCCCATCAGCGGCTGGAAGAAGTGGGAAGACGAGACGTTTCCGTGGATGAGCACGAAAGTTTCGCCGTCGCCCGGCTTCTCTAGAAAGTGAAACTCTCCGCGGTCGGTCTGAATTTTCTGCGATTGGATTCCGTCATAAACACTGAGACTCATCTTCGAATCCCTTCCCTGTCTTTGGTTGATTAGATTTTGGTTATAAAGTCACATCCGGTGGCTTGGCGAACCTCAGCCCCGGTGACTCCCGGGGCCAATTCGGTTAGCACGAGTCCATCGGGTCCGATGTCGAAAACAGCCAGGTCGGTAATGATGTGGTCAACAACCGACCGCCCGGTCAGCGGCAGGCTGCACTGCTCGACAATCTTGGGGGAGCCATCTTTGGCGACATGCTCCATCAGGACAATCACGGTCTCCGCACCGTGGACCAGGTCCATAGCGCCACCAGGTCCCTTCACCATCTTGCCCGGAATCATCCAGTTGGCCAGATCGCCGGTGGCGGAAACCTGCATTGCCCCCAGAATCGCTTTCTGAATCTTTCCGCCTCGAATCATGCCGAAGCTAGTTGAAGAGTCAAAGTAAGCAGCTCCATCGAGCGTGGTGACTGTCTCCTTGCCGGCATTGATCAAATCCGGATCGACCTCGCCCTCAGTTGGGTAGGGACCCACACCCAAGATGCCATTCTCGGACTGCAGCACAATTGTCCTGCCGGCCGGCAGGTAGTTCGGCACCAGGGTGGGCAGACCGATGCCTAGGTTGACGTAGTCGCCGTCTTGCAATTCCGCAGCTGCTCTGGCTGCCATCTGATCGCGTGAAAGTCCCATTACTTAGCGTCCCTAACTGTCCTGCGCTCGATTCTTTTTTCGATATCCGGCCCCACTTCAAGAACTCGATGGACATAGACCCCAGGGAGGTGAATTTGATCCGGGTCCAATTCGCCCGGTTCAACCAATTTTTCAACCTGGGCGATGCAAATCTTGCCGGCCATCGCCGCCGCCGGGGAAAAGTTTCGCGCCGACTTATTGAAGACCAGGTTGCCGTGCCGATCACCCAATTCGGCGTGCACCAAGGCAAAGTCGGTGGCGATTGCCTCTTCCAGCACAAACTCTTTTTCCTGACCATCAACCATGAAGATCTGGGTCTGCTTTGGCTCCGAAACTTTCTTTGTGGTGCCGTCTGGGTTATACAGCAGTGGCAGCCCGCCCTCTGCGACCTGGGTGCCAACTCCGGTTTGGGTGAAGAAGGCAGCTATGCCGCTGCCGCCCGCCCGAAGCTTTTCGGCTAGCGTCCCCTGCGGTGTCAGGTGAACCTCGAGTTCTCCCGAGAGAAACTGACGTTCAAACTCCTTGTTCTCACCGACATAGGAGGACGTCATCTTGCTGATGCGCTGGTTTGCCAACAGAATGCCAAGACCCCAGTCGTCAACGCCGCAGTTGTTGCTGACCACGCTTAGCCTGTCGGCACCCTGCTCCAGCAGGGCCTGAATCAAGATTGACGGAATGCCACAGAGACCGAAGCCACCAACGGCAATGCTTGCACCACTGGGGATGTCTGCCACAGCCTCGGCAGCCGAGGCAACAGCCTTATTTACGCTCATAGATGCGCCTTTTCTGCGATTTCATTCTTGAATTGCTCGATGGCCTGCGCTATTTGGGATGCACCTGCGGGATTGAGCAAGATTGTGTAGTGATTCACGTCCACCGCTGAGACCTCGGTGTAGCGAGTGAATAGCTCAGAGCCCGGAATCGGTCCCGCTGACGGGTAGAGCGGCTCGTCGTTCATCAGCCCGCGAGGTGCCCTGATTTCAAGCACGGGAACAGACACGTTGGACATTGCCTGGAGATATCGCTCCGGGCCAAAGAGCTCAAGGATGTCTGCTGATACGGCCTCAATGTTGCTCGCCGGCTTGAAAGCCTCCCCGATTGGCTGTAGGTCGTAATCGACGTAGTTGGCGATGTAGTTCGTCCAGTCGGATGCGAACGCCGGATGATTGGACCAAAACCCCTGGTATTCCAGCTTTGAGCCGAATTCCATTTTCAGTCGCTGAGCCGCCGGCCCCAGAGTTGCGTCAACCAACTCGCCGTCCGATACTCCCTTGGGGCGACTCAGCGGGATGCCACCATCTATGAGCACCAGTGAACTGATCCGGCTATCCATTTCGGCAAGTCGTACAGAGACGAATGCTCCCATCGAGTGTCCGTAAACCTCATACTCCTTAATGGCGAGCTGATCCATCACGGCAATGGCATCTTGCGCATGCTGCTCCAGCCCAAATGGTCCCGGGAGGGCATTGCTTCGACCCCTACCCCTCAGATCGGGAGCAATGATTCTGTGATCCGGCAGCAACTCGGCAAGTGCAAGCCAGCACTGTGAATTAGCGGTTATGCCGTGCGGGGCGTAAACCGGCTTTCCGTGCTCTGGACCATATTCGGTGACGGCAAGCTCGCCACCGGCAACCGCAAAGCTTGAGTGCCGGATCATGTCCACCACCCGCCGTCCATTCGGAATGAGCTACCGGTCACCGACTGGGCGGCATCAGAGCAGAGGTATGCGGCTAGCTCCGCCACCTCGGCCGGCTCAATAAGTCGCTTCACCGCGGCCTTGGCCAACAGGATCTTCTCGACCACCTCATCCTCGGAGATGTTGTGGTTTTTGGCTTGGTCTTTAATCTGCATCTCCACCAGTGGCGTTCTCACATAGGCCGGGTTGATGCAGTTGGAGGTGACTCCGTGTGGTGCGCCCTCCAGGGCAGTGACCTTGCTCAGGCCCTCAAGACCATGCTTGGCGGTTACGTAGGCAGACTTGAATGGGCTGGCACCAAGGCCATGAATCGAGCTCATGTTTATGATTCGGCCCCAGCCCTTCGAATACATGCTCGGCAGGCTAGCCCTTATCAGCATGAAGGGGGCAACTGTCATAAGGTTCAGCATGAAGCTGAAGCGCTCCGGATCAAATTCGTGTATCGGGCTGACGGTCTGCACCCCGGCGTTGTTCACCAGGATGTCGATATCTAGTTTGAGATCTGCCAACTCCTGGGGCTTGGAAAGATCAACCTGCCAGACCTCACCGCCGATCTCGGATGCGACCCTAGAAACATTTTCTAGGTTCACATCGGCCAAGACCAGGTGAGCCCCCTCGGCAGCCAGCTTTCTGGCAACAGCTTCCCCGATACCGCTGCCAGCACCGGTCACCAGCGCTTTCTTTCCAATCATGATGCACCATCCCTAAGAGCACGCTGGATGAAGATCATCATGTCTTCAAAGACCTCATCGGGGACTTCTCGATCTTCTGACCAGAGCACCCAGCGCATACCTACCAGCTCACCTATGCCCATAAGCATCCAGGCGGCCACCTCTGGGTCATAGTGAAGAATATCCCCCTGGAATTCGGCCTTGCGAAGACCCTCGACATAGCCGTCGACAATCTTGGAGTAGTGGTTCTTCAGCGCCTTCGGCGAGACAAATTCTGCTTGTCGAATGATTCGATACAGCGCAGGATGTTCGGCGGTGAACTTGAAGAAGGCCCTAAATCCCTCGCGCTCCCTTCCGATTCGATCGGAAGCTTTTGCAGCCCCTTCACTCATCGCTCGGCGCACCCTGCGGTTGAGGTCCTCAACCAGCTCCTCGAAGATCTCAAGCTTGCTCTCGAAATACAGGTAAAAGGTCCCCTGACCTACTCCTGCCGCCTCAGTGATTTTGGAGACAGAGGCATCTTGGTAGCCTAGCTCGGCAAAGATCTGCTCGGCGGCCTCTATCAAGGCCTGCCTAGTTCGCTCACCCTTCTGTGTTCTTGGAGCCGCAGCCATCACAAACGCTCCATTTGTGCCTGCATCTGGTACTGAGCCTCCAGCACCCGGCGCATGACCTTGTTTGAGCCAGAACGTGGGATTGAATCCAGCCAGAAGAATCGCTTCGGAACCTTGTACTTGGCGAGCTGCTGCTGACAGAACTGGCTCAGTTCAATCTCGTCAGTTGGCACGCCCTTGCGGCGCACCACAAATCCGATTGGGACCTCGCCCCAGCGCTCATCGGGAACCCCAATGACCGCAACATCGGCAACTCCAGGGTGGCCATGGAGCACCGACTCAATCTCGGCGGGGGCAACCGATTCTCCGCCAGTGATGAAGATGTCTTTGAGCCTGTCGATGATGCGGAAGTAGCCATCGGCATCTCGATCAACCAGGTCTCCGGTGTGCAGCCAACCGTCCCTGAGAGTTTGGGCCGTGGCCTCCTCGTCCCGGAAATAGCCCTGGAAGACGCCCGGTCCGCCGACTAGCAGTTCCCCCTTGGCAGCTCCTGATAGTTCCTCACCCGTGGCGGGGTCCACCACCTTTACCTGAACGTGAGGATAGGGCTTGCCAGCGGACCCGACTCGATCGCGGGCGTCCTCGTCGGCAAGGCAAAGCACGTTCGGACTGGCCTCGGTAAGCCCATATCCCTGGGTTAGCGAAACACCACGGCTGTGCCAAAGTCGCAGAAGCGGTTCCGGCATCGGTGCACCACCGACGATGGCGTGCTTGAGCGTTGAAAGGTCAGCGCTCTGGAAATCGGGGTGCTCAGCTAGGAAGAGGTAGTTGGCGGGAACGCCCATCATGCTCGTAATCTTCCGCTGGGTAATAAGGTGCAGCACTCGCCCGGGATCGAAGGTTCGCTCAAGAATCACCGTTGCGCCGAGCCACCAAGCGAGCAGCGGTTGAATGTTCCAACCACCGGCGTGATACTGCGGCATGACTGAAAGCACGACATCCTCCGAGGTCAGGTTTGCCACCATCGACAGCGAGAGGTTGGTCCAGAAACAGTTGCTGTGGGTTAGCACCGGGGCCTTAGGCGTTGCGGTGGTTCCCGAGGTGAAGGTGATCAGCAGTGCATCGTCGTCTCGCACGGGCCCGCGCACAGGCTCTAAGTTAGGGTCCCGCTTCGGGGTCGGGACACTGAGCTCTATTGCCAGTAGCCCAAAGTTCGCCGTTGGCACGGGGTCGACCATTAGCTTCAGTGCCGCATCGGCCAGCGATGAAAATTCCTCATCCACCACCAGCAGCGCAGGGTCCGCCTTGGCCAACTGCTCGGCGATTTCACGCGGCGAGAGTCGCCAAGAGAGCGGGACCAGAACTAGGCCGGCTTTGGCGCAGGCGAAGAAAAGCACGACATGGTCGGCCGAGTTTCCACTAAGGGTGGCAATCCGATCGCCAATCCCCAGACCAGAATCCAATAGCAGCTGCGCCAAGTTCTCGGCTCTGGTGTCCAGGGTGCTGTAGGTCAGCCGCACGCCCCGGTCATCGACTGCGATGCGCTCGGGGGTCGACTTGGCGCGCTCAGCCGTCCATCTTCCGATGGTGTGCAGGCCTAGCTCAGCTTGGGTCATGCCAGCTCCTTCAACTTGGCCCGCTTGCCAGTTCGGAAGCGCTTTGCCAATCCAGCAAAACCACCGGGCAGGAAGAGGACCACGAGTATGAAAATGCTACCGAGCAGGAACAGCGGTTCGGACAGTGGGATGTAGAGAAATTCAGGTAGCTCCTTGAGCTCCGGCGCCCTGGCCAAGGAGGTCAGGCGCTGGTCCAAGATCATGTAGATTACGCCACCGATCAGGGCGCCCCAACGAGATCCAACACCGCCCAGCACAACAATCACCAGCAGCGTGAGGGTGAGGTCGGCAGAAATGTTTGCCGGAGAAGCCGTGCTCTGCAGCACAAAGTAGACCATTCCGGCCACCGTCGCTATGACTCCGGCGCTTACAACCGCAAGGATCTTGACTCTGGTTGGCCTGATACCCAGCACGCGCACGCGCAGTTCGTTTTCTCTGGTTGCCGCCACTACGTGTCCCGCTCGCGACTTTTCAAACCAGGTGACCAGTAGGAATGCGATAACCGCAATCACCAGCGCCAACCAGAACAGGTTCTTGGTGTTCACCACACCCACCAGGTAGTCCGGCACGTTAGCCGTGTTGATTGGCAGGCCCTCTTCACCGTTGGTGATTTCCGAGTTTCGGCGAATAAGTACGCTGCCCGCCTGAGCAAAGGCCAGGGTGACCATGGCAAAGGCGATACCCGATACCTGAAGGCTGATTCGGCCCAGCACCGCTGCAACAACCAAACCGACTAGGCCAACTATCAACATCGCCGGCAATAGGGCAATGTCAGTCTGCCGCAACAGAATCGCAAGTCCGTAGGTTCCAATCGCGAAGTAGAGGGCGTGGCCGAAAGACAGCAGACCCGCCACACCAAGCAGTAGGTGGTAGCTCAGCGCCAGTGATCCGATTAGCAGCGCCAAGGCCAGAATCTGCAGAGTTCCTGGATTTGAGCTCGGTCCCGGGAAGATTCCTGGAAGCTCGAAGTCAATCAGCGGAAGCACAGCCATCGCTGCCACGAGAAGCGGCCCGACAATTAGTCCGCGGCGCTTGAAGATCTCGCTCAGAAAGTTCATCAGTGGGCTCGCTTTCCTAGCAGACCGGTGGGTCTGGTGAGCAGAACGACAATTAGCAGCACAACGATGACCAGGTCACCAGTGCCACCGAGGTAGAAGTTCGCAAATTGCTGCAGCACCGCAACCAGAACTGACGCAATCGCAGCACCAACCAGCGACCCTAGGCCGCCGATGATGGTGACGATGAAGGCGAAGATCAGCAGGTTGCCTCCGAGGTGCGGCGAGACATAGCCGAAGTACTGCGAGGCCAATACGCCTCCGAATCCGGCAACAGCACCACCAATCGCGAAGACCAAAGTAAACGCCCGGCGCACATCAATGCCCAGCGCCTGAACCATGGCGCGGTTTTCCACACCGGCCCGAATGATCAGGCCGAATCTGGTGTAGCGCAGGAAGGCGAGCATGCCAAAGAGAACCAGAACGGCAGACCCGATAAGCAAGAAGCGATCGTTTGGCACTAGCGCTCCGGCTATCTTGGTCACCTCTATCAGCCATGGTGGGCGGGAGACGTAGTTTGGATCCACACCCCAGATCCCCTCAAACAGGGCGACTGAGGCCAGCGAGAGTCCGACGGTTATCAAAGCCTGTTCAATGTGCCTTAAGTACAGCGGACGAATCAGCAACAGTTCGGTCGCGGTAGCGACGACGGCACCCACAAGCGCACCAACCACCATGGAGATCAGCAGCACTCCCCAGGAGTCTCCGCCAAGCAGCTTGGATATCTCCCAGCCGGCGATAGCACCGACCGTCAAGAACGAACCGTGGGCAAAATTCAAAACACCCATCAGGCCGTAAATCAGCGAAAGGCCACCGGCAATCAAGAAGTAAAGAGCTCCCAGGCCCAGCCCGGTCATCAGTAGCAGAATTACATCACTCATCGCCACCACCTACTCCCAGGTACTTGGCCGTCAGCTTCTCATCGCTGAGCAGCTCCTTTGCCTTCCCCTGGAAGACAACGCGGCCACCTTCTAAGACGATCGCATCCTCAGCAAGCTGCTTCACCACCGTGAGGTTCTGCTCGACAAGCAGCATCGGTGTCTTTTCGGCAGCCAACTGCAGCGCTGCGGCAGTTTCCTGAACAATTTTTGGCGCCAAGCCTTTTGTGGGTTCGTCCACAAGCAGTAGCTGATTCTCATTGACTAGCGCCCGGGCAAGTGAGACCATCTGTTGCTGACCGCCCGATAGTGTTCCGGCCCGCTGGTGCAGTCGACCAAAGATGTCCGGGAACAGCTTCTCGATGAAATCCCAGCGGCTGTCCAGACCTTTTCTAGCCGCCAACTTTAGATTTTCTTGGACCGACAGGCTCGCGAAGACCTCTCGGTCTTCGGGCACATAGCCGATGCCGAGCTGAATGATCTTATTTGTGGGCATGCCGCTGATATCTTTCCCGCCGAAGCTAATCTCGCCCTTGCGATCAATCAGGCCAATTAGCCCCCGCAGGGTGCTGGTCTTGCCGACTCCGTTACGACCGAGCAGCGCGGTGATTCCGGTCTCTGGGATTTCAAAGGAGACGTCCTCGACCACCAGCTGGCCGGCAATGGTCGCGCTCATTGACTTCACGCTCAGCAGGCTCATGGTTTTTCTCCCAGGTATGCCGACTGAACTGTTTCGTTCGCCATCACCTTCGATGGCTCGTCGAGCGCAAGCAGCTCACCGTGGTGCAGCACGGCAACCTTGTCAACAAGACCGAGAACAATTTCGATGTGGTGCTCGACCATTAGCACCGTGCGTCCAGAGGAGTGCACTCCGCGGATCACCTCGACCAGACCCGGAACGTCTGCGGATGCCACACCGGCCATCGGCTCATCAAGCAAAATCACGCTGGGATCCATAGCCAGCAGCATGGCAATCTCCAGCTTTCGCCTATCACCATGGGATAGCACCCCGGCCAAAGTCTCGTGTTGGGATTGTGCCAGCCCAACCTCATCGAGGCACTGCTTGGTGAGTATGGAAGCCTCGTCTTTGCGAGTTGGGAATTTGAAGAGTGAAATTTCGCCGCCGATTTTCACCTGGGCGGCAAGCCGAACGTTCTCAAAGGCAGATAGGCCAGGGAACAGGCTGGAAGTTTGGAATGTGCGTCCGATACCGGCGCGGGACCTAGCCTCAATCGACTGCTTGCTGAGGCTCTTTCCTCGCAGCAGGATCTCACCCTCGGTAGGCATCATGAGTCCCGAAATGAGATTGAACAGGGTGGTCTTGCCGGCGCCGTTTGGGCCAATTAGCCCCAGCATCTGGCCCTGAGGCACGGAGAAGCTCACATCGTTGATGATGCGAGCCCCTCCGATGCTCAGACCAAGCCCCTTGAGTTCAAGGACGCTTAGATCGGACATAACAGTTGTTACCTTATTTGTTACTGGGCTAGTGGTGGGGTGACATCAGCCGAGTCAACAACCGCAATCAGCTCTGGAACGAAGCTGTCTCCGGAAGCAACCAGACGTGCCTGGAACATCGGCTGGATGACGGCGTGGTCCTCGGCACGAATTACGGTTGTGCCCTTCGGTCCGTCAAACTCAGCACCCTCCAGGGCTGAAATCATTGCATCCACATCGGTGGTTGAGGCCTCGAGTGCACGCACCAGCATCTGGGCTGCCAGGAAGCCATCTGGAGTAAAGAGGTCTCCAACTCCGCCAGCTGCCTCGACTCGGCTCAGCATTTCCGACTCAACCGCAGTGCCAGCTGCGCCGGCAAAGTAGTGGTTCAGGAAGCTGATGCTGGTGCCGGCCTCGGCGTATGCGCCGTAGGTTGCCACGTCACCAAGACCGGTAACAACCGGTGCGACATCGAATACCCCCTGCTGAGTCAGTGCCTGCCACATGGCACCGGAGGTGGCACCAGCCCAGGCAACGAAGATCAGATCAGGCTCAGCAGCCACGATCTGACGAGCAAATGGGGTGAACTCGGTTGCATCTTCAGGAACCAAGACACCCTCTACATTGGCGCCCTTGCCACCTAGAACGATGTCAACACCGGCCAGGTTTCCCTGTCCAAATGCGGTGTCCTGAGCAAAGACGACAACCTTCTTGCCGCTCGGGTTACCAATGAAGGTTCCAGCGGTTGCGACGTCCTGATAGGTCTGGCGACCGGAACGGAAGGTGTAGCCGTTCACGCCCGTGATGGCATCTGCAGCAGCAGGACCAGAGATGTAAAGAACCTTGTTCTGGGCGGCCTGCTCAGCCAAGGTCAGTGCAATACCCGAGGAGACGGTTCCCAAAAGAATCTGAGTGCCGTTTCCAATGGCATCCTTTGCGTGGCCAACTGCTGTGTCTGCGTCGCCGGCGTCATCAAGAATCGAAACCTCAATCTTGTGACCGTTCACCTCGAGGGTGCCGTCGGTTGCGTAGTCCAAACCCGCTTCAAATCCCTGGAGATAAGCGTTTCCATAGCTGGCTAGGAAGCCGGTCTGGGAGGTGATCACTGCTACCGAAACTGGATCCTTTGGAGCCTCCTCGGTTGCGGCAGCGGATGACGATGATGTTGCACTCGGAGTTGCTTCTGTAGTGCCGGAGGTGCAGCCGGCCAGCACGAATGCTGGAATGGCCAACAGCGCCGGGATTAGGTGTTTCTTCATTAGCGTTAGCTACCTTTCCTACTTCATTGTGGAACAAACCTGACGTATGATTCAGTTCTCAGTAAACTACTAGTAAGACTCATTTGGGGTCAAATAGCATTTGATAACAATTAGGCAAAGGAGCCGGTATGAGAGACGTAGTAATCGTCGGTGCCGCAAGAACCCCCCAGGGCAAAATGAATGGCGCCCTGTCATCGCTCAGCGCCGTCGAACTCGGGGTAGTTGCCGCAAAAGCTGCGCTGACAGCGAGTGGTGTTGACCGATCTGAAATCAAACACTGCCTGTTCGGTCAGGTCCTGCAGGCGGGAGCTGGTCAGAATCCAGCTAGACAAATTGCAATTGGCGCCGGGCTTGGTTGGGACGTGGTCTCAACCACAATCAATAAGCTCTGCCTATCCGGTTCTTCCGCGATTATCGATGCCGCTCGGCTGGTTCAAGCTGGCGAGGCTGATGTGGTTTTGGCCGGTGGCACCGAATCAATGTCCCAGGCACCCCACCTGATGGTTGGTTCTCGCAAGGGCTACAACTTCGGTGACATAGTGGTGCGCGACCATATGGCACTCGATGGCCTAGCAGACGCCTTCGATAAAGCCTCCATGGGTGCCTGCACGCAGGTCCACACTTCGGATCGAGGCATTGACCGCGCCGCCCAGGATGAAATTGCAGCAGAATCCCATCGCCGTGCAGCAGCAGCCACAGCGTCCGGCACCTTTACTGACGAGATTGCCCCGGTCACCATGGTTGACCGAAAGGGAAACGAAACTGTCATTGTCGCGGATGAGGGAATCCGTCCCGAGACCACAACCGAGTCCTTAGCCAGACTGAAGCCAGCATTTGACGCGGCCGGAACTATTACGGCTGGCAATTCCTCGCAGATTAGCGATGGCGCAGCAGCAGTCGTCGTGGCATCGGCTGAGTATGCACAGCAGCACGGGCTGCAGGTGCTGGCTCGTGTGGTTGCGTGGGGCATCGTCGCAGGCCCCGACAACTCGTTGCTATCTCAGCCATCGGCGGCAATCACCGCTGCGTTGGCTAAGTCGAACTGGTCGCTGGACCAGCTGGATGTAATTGAAATCAACGAGGCATTTGCCTCGGTTGCGCTGCAGTCGATGAAAGATCTTGGGCTGAGTAGCGACCGCGTCAACAAGGAGGGCGGTGCCATTTCTCTTGGCCACCCGATTGGCGCCTCTGGAACCAGGCTTGTAGTGCACGCGGTGCATCAGCTTAACAAATCAGGCGGTGGCAAGGCAGCAATAGCACTCTGCGGTGGCGGCGGTCAAGGTGATGCGATTCTGCTTCAGGCCTAAGGCAAAACATCAGATTGTTGAACTAAACCTTAGCAGGGGTGTCTTTTCGGATTAGCCAGAAGGCACTAGCCGCCACGAGGCATAGGAAAGCGGCGGTAATCCAAGCGATGAAGTAGCTACCCTGCAGATCCCTAATGATTCCTGCGTAGGTAGCGGCGACACCGGCACCAACCATATGAGAGGCGAAAACCCAACCCCAAACGATTCCGGTTTTGCCAAGGCCGAAGTACCGACGAATGAGTTCAATGGTTGGCGGGACGGTTGCAATCCAGTCCAGGCCATAAAACACCACAAAGAACAGCAGTGGCGGCTCGACTGTGGGGCCCAGCACAAACGGGACGCTGAACAAGGCAAGACCCCTGAGCCCGTAATAAATGACGAGGAGAACTCGGGAATCAAACTTGTCCGTTAGCCAACCCGAGAGGATGGTGCCGATGAAGTCAAACACACCGACCAGAGCTAGCAGGCTGGCTGCGGTTGTGGCGGGCATGCCGTGATCATGGGCCGCAGGTATGAAGTGCGCGCCAATCAGGCCGTTGGTGGTCCAGCCGCAGACAAAGAAAGTTCCGCTAAGGACCCAGAACTGCTTGGTCTTTGCAACTTCGAACAGCACCGTGAAGGTTGATCTGAGGGTGCGTGGCGCCTCTGTGTAGGTGGGCCCATCCTCAGTCGCGCCGTATGGCCGAACCCCTGATTCTGCGGGCCGGTTCTTGAAGGCGAGGGTAAAGACAGGAATCACCAGCGCCACAAATCCGGCAACAATCAGCGAGCCAGCTTTCCAGCCAACAGACATGACCATGTGGGCGATAAGTGGCAGGAATACCAGCTGGCCGGTGGCGTAGGCAGCCGAGAAGATTCCCGTGATGAGCCCGCGCTTATCCACGAACCAACGGTTGGCAACCACTGAAGCAAAGACCAAAGCCAAACCACCGGTACCGGCGCCGACAAAGACGCCCCAGTAGAGAACCAGCTGCCACAGTTCGCTCATCCACACAGTGAGCGCTGTTCCAACGCCGATCAGCGCTAGCGCACCTAAGGCGACTCGCTTCACCGAGTAGCGCTCCATCAGCACTGCCGCGAAAGGTGCCGTTAGGCCGTAGAAGATCAGATTCAGCGTGACCGCAAAGGAGGTCTGGGATCTAGTCCAGTTGAACTCACTCTCCAGCGGTTCAAACATTACCGAGGTGGTAGATCGGAAAGCCGCAGCTGCGATGAGGGTTAGAAATGTGACGGCGGCGACAATCCAAGCCGGGTGAATCTTTCGCATTGTCGCCTACTTTTCCTCTAAGGCTTTGATGCTAGTGCCGCGAGAGCCACAGAATGCATCTGTCCAAGAAACCCTTCGGCAACAGAAAGAAAACTAGCTTTAGTGCCCTGACATCCCAGCTTGCTGGGTAGTGAGGCCGTGGACGCTTGCTGGTCGCAGCCCTCACCATAGTCTTCACGACCTTGTTCGGCCCCGGTGAGATTCGGTAAATGCCACCAAGCCACTTGTCCACACCGCGCATCACGCCGTCATACTCGGAAACGGACCGACCATCTTCCATCAGCCCAAAGGCAACAGACCCGAAGCCGGTCTTGGAGGTTCCAGGCTCAATCGTGCTCACTTTGATGCCGAGCCCGGCTACCTCCTGGCGAAGTGCATTGGCAACTGCCTTGAGGGCATGCTTGGTTGCGGCATACCAGCCCAGTCCAATCAGAGAAACATGCGCCACCACAGAAGTTGTGATGAGAATTCGCCCCGAGCGCTGCTTGCGCATTTGCGGCAGCACAGCTCGGATGCATCGCTCGACACCAAAAAAGTTGACATCAAATATCTGATGCACCTGATCGCTCGTGGTCTCCTCAACAGACGAGAAGTTTCCATAACCGGCATTGGCAACCAGAAGGTCGATCTGACCCTGCTCCTTAATGATTTTGGCGACGCCTTTGGTCACGTCGATGTCTTTGGTGACGTCCATGACCAGAGGAACAGCCCCATATTCCTTGGTTGCCTGCGCAGAGGCCTTGTTCTTGTCGGCTGCATAAACAATCCAACCGCGATCGGTTAGCTCTTTGGCCAGGCCCAAGCCGAACCCAGATCCGGCACCGGTGATTAGGGCGACTTTGCTCATGAGAGAAATCTTGCCACCAATTAGGCCGGACCAACGATAGGTGCGCCCAGGTCCATGGAGAGCCTGAGCGCTGCAGCTGAGACCATCTGACCCAGCGGCTCGGTTTGATCTCCGATGCGCTCGCGGGTGGTGCCGACGCTTATGGCGGCGACAACCAGATTGGATGCGTCTCGCACCGGGGCTGCGGCATCGATGATTCCTGGCTGGAAGTCCTCGCTGATTGCGAAACCCTGATCACGCACCTGCTGCAGTTGCTTCAAAAAGACTCTCAGGGTTCGGGCGGGTCTCCTGGCCCTCTTGCTGGTCTTGGGGTTGATAGGTTCAGTTGGCTTCGGCAGGTCATCTTTGATGATTGGCATCGGATCATCCAGGGCGTGTTCATTCCACCAAGATTCGATTTCACTGTCTGGCAGTCCGGCGAGCATGGCTCGACCGGAGGCCGTGATGCCGGCATTGGTCATGACGCCGTCCCAGCCAGATCTTCTGACCGCATCGGCAGCAACGACTGTCTTGATGGTTAGCACCCGACCACCGCGGAGCACATTGAGGTGTGCGGTTTCCTGCACCTGCGCGACCAACTCCGCCAGACGGCTCTCTGACTGGAGGGCGAGGTGGGCCTCGCGGGTCCGCATGGAGAGTGAATAAAACCTGTGACCCAGGGAAAACTTTCGGGTTTTTGGATCGCGATCGACTAGCCCCGACTGTTCCAATGTCCTAAGAACTCTGGAGATTTGTCCCTTGTCGCGCCCGGTGATTTCGGCCACTCGGGCCACACCCAGACCACCTTGCGTGAAGGCTTCGGCGACTGAGAGCGCCTCAATGACATCAAGATCACGGGCCAGGCCACCGGTGTGTTTTCGCACATGTCGACTCTAGCAAAAGTTGACCATTGCACAACTCAATTAGGCGCCACCGGCTTCTCTTTTTAACCTTGAAAACAAACCCAAGGAGAAAACACTATGAAACTACGCAATTCTGCGCTCGCTCTTAGTGCTGCCGCAGCCCTCGTGCTGTCCGGCTGCGCTGCAGAGGAGAGCTCCAGCTCCGGCGGTTCGCTGGCTGGATATGACCTATCAGGTATTGAAATCGCCGTTGGATCCAAGGACTTTGACGAGCAGCTGATTCTCGGCGAAATGATGGTTGCGGCCTTTGAGGCTGCAGGCGCCACCGTTGACAACAAGGTGAACCTCGGTGGAACCAACGTGGCACGTGCCGCATTGCTTTCCGGCG
>JALQVB010000179.1 GCA_023260495.1 Aquiluna sp. | reverse complement strand
CGGTTGCCGACCAAAGTGCCTCGGCCGGGCTCAGGTGCATTTCGCGCACTGCGACCGCGATGCAAAACGGCATGGATGTCGTGTAGCTCGACCCCGGGTTGCAGTCGGTGGCCAGGGCCACGGTTGCCCCGGCGTCGATCAGGCGACGCGCGTCTGGGTATGGCGATCGGGTCGAAAACTCGGCTCCCGGCAACAGTGTGGCCACGGTGTTTGAGCCGGCGAGCAGTTCGACATCGCGCTCGCTAAGGTGGGTGCAGTGATCGGCCGAAGCACAGTCGAGTTCGACGGCCAGTTCGATAGCGCCGATGTTGCTGAGCTGGTTTGCGTGGATTCGCGGGGCCAACCCGGCGGCGATTCCAGCGGTCAAAATTTCGCGAGCCTGGTCAACATCAAAGGCACCTCGATCGCAGAACACGTCGATCCACTTGGCATGCGCCGCGGCGCCAGACAACATCGCGCCGGATACCAGGGCAACATAGTCGTCGACCCCCGATTGCCCGCGCTCGGCATAATCTGCCGGCACCACGTGAGCACCCAAGAAGGTGGTTTCGTCGGTATGCGCCGAAGCGATTCGCAGCGAACGAACCTCGTCCTCGACCGAGAGACCATAGCCACTCTTGGTTTCGAAGGTGGTGATTCCGCTGGCGTGCATCTCGGCAATCAGTCGGCGCAGGTTCTCGGTCAGCTCATCGTCGCTGGCT
>JALQVB010000178.1 GCA_023260495.1 Aquiluna sp. | reverse complement strand
GCTAATGTGCCAACATACCATAAATTTTCTGCATAGTTATACGCAACCATTTTATCTATTTGTGTTGAGTTAGCAGAAGGATAGAACCACATAACTTCGTTAAAATCAGAATTTGCTGCACAAAATACATCTTGTTTTGCATTTGGATTAATATCATCAAACACATGATCTTGTACGGTGCATGGTATTTTTTTCACAGCACCATCGTATAAGAAGAAGGAATCATCACTCATCCAGAATGATGTACCCGATACATCAACAGCCGCGTTAATACCTACCGCACCACAGTTTGAACCTATTTGTTTAAAACCAAATGTTAAAGGAGCACCGATAAATTGCATTTGATACAATGCTGTATCAGTCCAAATCATTACTGCACCTCTTGATCTAACTGCTGTATTAATTTGGTTTCCGTCTGTTAATCGAAAAGAACCTGCTGTATTTGTAGCTGTTGGTGTCCATGTATTTGTTGTTTCTTGTGAAGACCAACGAAGAAACATATTATCTTGTGTAGAAGTATCTGCTATTGTTGTTTCTGTACCAAAACAAATAACGTGTCTATCATCACCCGATACCAACATAAATCTAGATTTTGTTGGTGCACCAGAAACATTTGTTGTACTAGCTAAGTTACTAGACAATCCAGATGATGTATCCCAATAAAATAAGCCACCGTCAAACTGTAAAGCTAATACATCTTCA
>JALQVB010000177.1 GCA_023260495.1 Aquiluna sp. | reverse complement strand
TTGACTTCAATAATCCCTGAGGTTCATGAGGAACCTGGTTGTGAGATCTATTCGTTACACGAAGACGTTCAGGGGAGACTCGTGTTTGTTGAATCGTGGACCAGTAAGGACCTCTGGGAGCAACACAAAGGCCATTCAACTGTTGAACGCATTTTGGCTCTGACCAAACCCCACCTTGCGCGTGAGGTGGAAGTAATAGAGATGTACTCTGTTCCCGCCGGAAAATCAGACAAGGGCCTTCTTCAGCCCGCCTGATATGTTTACAAGCCGGTCAGCCAATAGGTCAGCCAAACGGCTGGTCTGGCTGACATTTCCTGACACTTGCTGACACGCGAAAACCCCGTAATGTGGGGGAAAACCAATCATTTGAGCGGTTTGGAACACATCTCTTAATCAGTGGGTTCCGGGTTCGAGTCCCGGGGGGTGTACCACTATTTCGTTGAGGTTCCTGGCTTGTAGGTGAGCCAGTACATATAGGCCGAGCCCAATGCGGCGATTACAACCCAGAGCCAAATACTAGACATTACAAAATCAGTTGCGAGGGCTCCAATAATCATTCCAAGCGCGAGCACCGCAATTTTGATGATTGAGTGTTGCCACCACGTGTAGGTGTAATTTCGAAAGAATTTCATGGTCGGAGGCTATCTGAGTCTCAGGGGTTTATCTCATAGCAATCCGGTACCAAATTCGAGAGCTTCCGGGTTCGT
>JALQVB010000176.1 GCA_023260495.1 Aquiluna sp. | reverse complement strand
GATGTTGACTTTGGTTGGCGCGCTCATGCGGCTGGCCACTCTGTTCTTGCCGTGACATCTGCAATTGGTTACCACGCACAAGCTGCATCTTCAGAACGACGTGCAATTGATATTGAAGGTGCGCCACTACACCGCCCATTACTTCTTGATCGTCGCAATGCTGCATATGTATTACTTGCAAACTCATCAGGGTGGAAGTTGCCTCTGTTGGCTCTTCAACTATTGGGTGGGTCGGCAATCCGCTCCATCGCATATCTCTTTGCAAAGTTGCCCGGCTATGCAGGCGATGAAATTCTCGCGGTCATCTCACTTCTTATTCATCCAACAGAGCTTCTTCGAGCAAGAAAAGATCGCAAGAGCAAGCGTTTAGTCTCTTCCGGAATTGTTGGTCGCTTCATTCCATCTCGTTCCACTCAGATTCGAAGCGGCCTCAACCGGCTTGTTGAAAATATTCGCCTTCGCATCTTCCCTGAGGAGATTGAAGATGCGCCAATTCAGAGCGAACTTGATATCAATGAAGATGAGGAGATTCTCAAACCGCTCTCCAATAATTCTTGGAAAACCATTTTCACAAAGCCACTCGTTCTCGCTTCCACAGTCCTTCTCATCATCACCTTCGGATGGACGCGCCATCGTTGGGGTGCAATTTCAGGCGGAGCCCTTCCGACTTCGCCATCCGGTGCATCCGATTTATGGCGATTCTTTGTC
>JALQVB010000175.1 GCA_023260495.1 Aquiluna sp. | reverse complement strand
TTGCTATAATTTATTTATCTAAAATTGTAACTAAGGAGATGAAATCTAGATCTTGGATTTAATCAACATAATCAATAGGTGGGGGGCCTGGATTTAGATAAGGATCATAATTATAATCTCCAATTCTTTCATCAAACTCTTTCTTTATCTCTTCCCTTAATTTTTTATCCTTGTAGATGTCTATCATTGACATACCAAGTGCTTTTGCAGCATGAAGCATTCCTTTGTGGCCAATAGACATCCCAGAGCTGGCAACTACTGACCATGAATGCCATGGGACACCCTTAGGAGCTGTGGTTGCGGCTAGACTAACAACAGGCACATTATAACTCACATCCCCAACATCTGTTGAACCTCCTCCTGGGCTCTCTAATGTTTCTCTTAGTGGTCTAATTTTTCCATCAATTCCAATTAGTGGTTTTCCATTGGCTTTTTGCATGTCTAGTGCAAAATCGATCTCATCTTGAGTATATTGAATATCTCCAAGAATTTCAAGATTTTTCTGCATAATTGCACCTCCTGTTCTATTTGGAAGAAGATCATGGATCCCAGAAATTAGTGAAACTTTATGCTCAACATTTGCCATTATTGCAGCACCTCCTGCCATTCTTCTAACTTGGTCATAAACAGGCTGTAATCCTTCTTTAGTTATATCTCTTACTCTAACCCAAATTCTTGAGTAGTCAGGAACAACATTAACAACTTGTC
>JALQVB010000174.1 GCA_023260495.1 Aquiluna sp. | reverse complement strand
CGTACCGTCTCCTATCTTAATACGATTACGATCTGCATCTAACTCGATAGCCACTTCACCTTCTAACAGTACAGGATTCTCCTCCTGCCACTCAGTGTAAGTACCTCTTCTTAGTTGAATACGCTTTGTAAAACTAGGCATCTGCTTGTCCTCCGTCGAATATATCGGTGTCTTCTAATACAGGTCCTCCTCCGTCAATAGTAACAAAGAACGGATCACTCTCTAAGGATGTAACTTTAGCTTGTAAATTGTCAGCTTTCTCTTTGTTCTCATTAGCCACAGCCGACGAAGTGGCAGCTATTGTCCGTTGTTGAAAGCTTAACGGATTAGGTCGTACAACTGGTCTTGGTCTTCTAGGCATAGTTAGCACTTCCAACGACGCAACGCCAAAGCCTTTCTCGTCGGTCTGCCTTTGCTGTCTTTCATGGGTCCTTTGACTCCTGACATACGAGCACAGAAGGAACGCTTACGAGGACCACCACCGGGTTGAGGAGCTTTCAAGTTAGAACCTGTAGCACGATTGTACTTAGCCCTACCCTTTGCAGTGAGTCCACCTTTACGGCTTTTCTCACCCCTGCCTAACGACAGTGATACTCCCTTACGCTTTGCCACGATTCTTTATTCCAAGCTTCTTGCGTTTAGCTACAGCGATGATGTCTGCTCGTGTTATCTTCTTACGATCTCCAGCCATAGCAGCTAGGCGTTTCTGTTTAGGACTGTACTTTC
>JALQVB010000173.1:322-737 GCA_023260495.1 Aquiluna sp. | reverse complement strand
CCACGAGGCTCGGCCGCAGCTCTCGAACAAGCTCGACCGCTTTCTCCCCGTCAGCAGCCTCTCCGACGACCGTGAACCCGTGGTCTCGCAGTGTTTCGGTGACGTCTAAACGAATCAGCGATTCGTCTTCGGCGACGACGACAGTGCGCTCATTTCGGGGAGTTTCCTGGTCAGACACGGCTCGAGCCTACGATATTGTTCTTAGGCCACCGATAAGACAGGCCGGAGTGGCGGAACGGCAGACGCGGAGCACTCAAAATGCTTTGTCCGAAAGGGCGTGTGGGTTCAAATCCCACCTCCGGCACCACTTCCTTATTTCGACTGCCAGGCGGGTGCTACCCCGTCTGAGGCGTGCCCGACGACGTGCACGCGCATGTCGTTTGTGCTTCCCGGGACTCCGGGGGGCGAACCGGAG
>JALQVB010000173.1:0-312 GCA_023260495.1 Aquiluna sp. | reverse complement strand
GTCGGTGTGTGTGACCCGATCCACCAGGCAGGACTTGATCCCCCACGTCAGCGACATCCTCCGACGGATCGCCTCGTCTGGCGTGAAGGCGAGCATCGGTATCAGGGACCGCAGGCGTGACATCCGGCGTGCCGAGTCTCCCGACTCCGTGAAAATGCATATGAATTTTGCCTCGACAAATTCTGCGACCTCGACAGCGGCAAGAGTAATCGCGCCGCCCTGGGTGCGCGGCTTTGTGCCCAGAGGCGGGATACGGTCCGCGCCACGTTCTTCGGTTGACTCCAGGATGCGGGCCATGATTTGCACCGTCTC
>JALQVB010000172.1 GCA_023260495.1 Aquiluna sp. | reverse complement strand
ATGTAAAACCTGAATATCGTGGACGTGGTTATGGAAAAGCCCTTCTTAAACACCTTGCCAAGATCTGTGATGAGCGAGGTTATGGCCGTTTCCAATGGTCGGTTCTGGATTGGAATACCCCAGCAATCGAGTTCTATAGAAGCCTTGGTGCGGTGGCTATGGATGATTGGAGAGTTTTTAGGGTCACTGGCGATTCACTCAAGGAACTCGGGAAATAAGGGCTAACCCGAGCCTTCTGTAAAAGCGTTATCAATCCGAAACCTTCCCTTCCTTCACTTACTTGACCTCGCCCACTACCTTTGCCGCCAGAACTCTCACCCTCGAGAGGAAACTTAGGAGCGAAAATGTCTTTGAAGAAAGTACTCACAAGCGTTGGCGCTGTTGTAACAGCTCTTGCACTTGTATTCGTTGGAGTAACACCAGCATCTGCTGCGCCATCTCCAACTGGAAAAGCTAAAGCTGGCGATGAGTGCGCTCGCGAAGGAATGGTTGCAAAAGGTCGCGGTGCAGAAGGATCAGATCTTCGCTGCACCAAGATGACCATCACAACTTATGCAGGCACATTGCATTGGTGGTATCCAGATCTCAAGCCACTCAAGAATCTTGATTGGGTAGTTCCTGCTAACCCAGGTGGATATTCACAAACCGCCACTGCAATTAGCGAATCACTAAAGAAGGAAGGACTTCTTTCTACTTATAGCTCAGTATTCAAACCTGGCGCTGGTGGAACTGTCGGTCTTGGCTTC
>JALQVB010000171.1 GCA_023260495.1 Aquiluna sp. | reverse complement strand
GGTAGATGTAGTTCCCCAGCCCCTCACGCTCCGCCTCATAGGTTTCGTTATAGGCGGTTGGCAGGGCAAAGCTCATTGCAAGGTTTTTGTAAGACTCGCGATCGGGCTTCCAGAACCTTAGGCAGAACTCGTAGTGCAGGCGGATTGCATCCTGCATCTTTTCATGCTCTGGCTCTAGGCGAGCATCTAGGCAAGCCACCATCTTTTCCGTGATGGCTGCAAACTCTTTAGTGAACTGCTGGTTCTCCTCGGCCGAGTAGTTGTTTTGGTAGTAGCTACCCACCACCAGGTTGTTCTTGTCATCAAAGTTCACCCTGACAAGTTAGCAAGTTCGCTAGTGTTTGAAGTGTGTTAGCCAACTGGAGAATGGCTGGCATGGTGTTTGTCGGTGGCGCGATTGGAACCATGCTGCGTCACCTAATTGGGGAAGTGTTCGGTTCTACCTACGAGTTCCCCACCTCAGAATTTCTTGCGCTCGGGTTTGTAAACCTCATTGGTAGCTACTTCTTTGGCCTGACCGCAAGGCACCCAATTTTTGCAACCGAGAAAAAGCGGGCCTTCTTTGGCACTGGTCTAGCAGGTGGTTTTACCACCATGAGCGCACTCACTTTGTTCATTGACATTCAGGGCCTCTCGCCAGAGATTGCGCTGCTTTTATTCATTGGCCCTGCCACATATGCCTTCGGTTGGCACCAGGGCCGAAGACGGGCAAAGAAGGTGGGGCATGAGTAATCCGATTTTGCTCACCC
>JALQVB010000170.1 GCA_023260495.1 Aquiluna sp. | reverse complement strand
GATATGCCTTGGATTTGTGTGCCATTGTTGTGTCTCCTGTAAGTGAGGTCGCGGTATGTGAGCGTGGCTCGCTCTACCGCTGAAGAAAAAGGGTTTAGCCGACGGTGATGCCCATGCTGCGGGCAGTACCTTCGATGATTTTGGCGGCGGCCTCGATGTCGTTCGCGTTCAGATCAGCCTGCTTTTGTTCAGCGATCTGTCGAACCTGCTCCGGGGTGATGTTGGCCACCTTGTCAGTGTGCGGGGTTCCTGAACCCTTCTTCACACCAGCAGCTTTCTTGATGAGCTCCGCAGCGGGAGGAGTCTTCAACACAAAGGTGAAGGACCGATCCTCGTACACAGAGATTTCGACGGGGATGACATTTCCGCGCTGATCCTGCGTTGCCTGGTTGTATGCGTTGCAGAACTCCATGATGTTCACGCCGTGCTGACCCAGGGCCGGACCCACGGGGGGAGCCGGGTTGGCAGCACCAGCCTGAATTTGGAGCTTGATGAGGCCCACAACTTTCTTTGCCATTGCTTTTCCTTTTCTTTATCGAGCACGACGCTGTGCCGTGCGCTCCCACGTTCGTGGCGTGTCCACGCCGTGGTACCAGTGTTTAGAGCTTGGTGACCTGGTCAAATCCGAGTTCGACAGGAGTCTCACGCTCGAACAACGAAACAAGCACCGTGAGCTTACCGCTCTCTGGCTTGATTTCGCTAATGGTTCCAGGAAGTCCCGCGAAGGATCCTTCCTTAATGGTGATCGTCTCACCCA
>JALQVB010000016.1 GCA_023260495.1 Aquiluna sp. | reverse complement strand
TGAGCTGAAGTGGGCCTGGCGTCACACCGCCGTTTTCATCAACCACGGTTGGCCGATCTTCGAAGAATCCGCCACCGAATAGCCACACGCCGGCTGCTTTTGCCTCTCGCACGACAGCATGGGATTCCTCGGCAACCTGCGGCAATTCAGATGCTGGAAATTTCATGTCGCCGTCATTGAAGGAAATGATGAATCTGCGCATGCGTGAAGTCTATGCCAGCGAATATTGCGAACTTAAGCGTCGCTTCAGAATCCATTTCTAATCTCACTGACATGACCAACTATGCGATTGAAATGACTGGTGTCTCAAAGACCTACAAAACGAAGCGCGCCCTAGAGGGCCTCAGCTTGAAAATCCAGAAGAACGAGATTTTCGGACTGCTGGGTCACAACGGTGCTGGCAAGACGACTACTGTGAGCATTCTCACCACGCTGATTCGACCAGATTCCGGTTCTGTGAATGTTGCTGGTATCAACGTCACGAAGGCACCTTCGCTGGTTCGGTCCAAGATTGGCTACCTGCCTGAGAATGTCCAGCTGTATAACAAGCTGACCACGAGGGAGAATCTCAGGTTCTTTGGAAAGCTCTCTGGTTTGCGCAATCCTGATTCCGACATCGACCGAGTCCTGCAGTATCTGGATTTCACAGAAAATGCCGACAAACGAGTCGGTGAATTCAGCAAGGGCATGAGGCAGCGAGTCGGAATAGCTCAGGCGATACTGCACCAACCAGAAGTGCTGTTTCTAGACGAGCCAACCTCCGGGCTTGATCCAGAGGGAGTGTGGCAGCTGCGTGAAGTAATCAAGAGCCTGAATGTCGATCTTGGCATGACTATTTTCATGAACACCCACTTACTCTCTGAGGTTACAAAAACCTGCACAAGTATTGGAATCTTGAGAAGTGGCCAACTTGCCTACACAAACAGCATTGATGCGGTGACTCAGGAATTCCCTGATGAGCAAGCTGTGGAGAATCTCTACTTGAGCTTGGAAGCCAAATCTAAATGAGCAATATTCTTGCAACGGCAAAATTTGAGCTGCTGTCGCTCTCCCGAGATGGTGGGCCGAGGCTAATGATTGGGATCTTCCTCGCCATGATGGCAATCTCCAGCCTCATCGGTCTGCTGACAAACCTCACTGTGAGTGATGTTTGGCAAACCATAAGTCAGCAAGGTCTGACGGTAGCCCCCAATCCTTTTCAGGGTGTTTCAGTCCTGTATTACGCGCGGAATTCCGTGATTTACATCATTTTGATTGGCGGTCTCGCGGCAATTATTTCCGGAGTTACTTCTGGCCTACGGGATCGCCAAGCGCACAGCCTAGACATGATCCTCACCAGGCAGATAAGCACTAGAGGACTTTTGCTGGGGAAGCTTCTCGGCGTCAGCGCTTGGCTCACAATCGCCCTGGGTGCAGCGTTGAGTTTGATTGGCGTTGTGCTTTCACTAATTGCGCAGCGACCACTGGACTGGAGCGAGATTTGGTCCCTAGTCGCTCTTTTTGCGGCAGGGTTGCCGCTTTTGGCTGGCTTAGCGGGGATAGGCCTGATCTTTGGAGCAACTGCTAAGCGAGAGTCAACAGCGCTGGTATCTCCAATCGCAATTTGGGCCCTGATCACCTTCGTTTTTCCTCAGCTGGGAACGGCTGCCCGACCGATTGCACTTCTCAACCCGGTGAGCGCTGTGGCCACTATCGGAGGGCCCTTTGACTTGCTAAATGCCATCTTTTCTCCATTTGCTTTCGCGGAGCAGTTCAAGAACATTGCGGCCAGTCTGCTTGATGGCACAAGTGCTGCGGCTACATCCGCGGGGGCGGCCATTTCCCTAACCGCTTTCCTGGGGCTGGTGTTTGTCTTGCTGATGCTCATCAAGCGCGATCAGATAAGAGGGGTTGTAAATGAATAACACCATCACCATGTTTCAAAATGAGCTAAAGGACCTACTCCGCAATCGTGTCACGACAGTTGTCTTGGCTGTCTTTGCGGTGACGACAAGCCTCTCTGTCTTGATCGGATCTTTAGATTTCGCGGTGAAGGCGGACGCCTTTAGGGCATATGTAGACGCATTGGTGGCAAATGGGGGCGACCCCGGCGCCGTGCCGCCACAACTTTTTCCACTTCAGCTGTTCCGCGGCGGAATTGAGTATCTGGAAATCCTGGGTGCGCTGTTTGCTCTGGTTGTGGGCTATACGTCAATTGCCAAGGAACGGCACCGAGGAACATTACCTCTGGTGCTGACCAGGCCGGTTTCTGGATTTGCCATCTACTCCGGAAAACTCTTGGCTCAAGCACTGCTGTGGCTGGTGACCGCCGTCGTGACTTTCCTGATCGGATACCTAATCAGCATCACATTGGGTCATGCCTCGGTTTCGCTTGTCGATCTTGAGCGAGTTGGGATTGCCACCATCGCTAGTTGGCTCTACCTCATGTTTTGGAGCAGCTTCGCAATGATGCTCACCGCGATTCTGCGGAGAGGTTCTTCTGCGTTAGTTTTGGCCGTCGCAGCCTGGCTGCTAGTGGTCTTGGTGATCCCCCAGGTGGGAGACACGATGGATCCCGACAACCAGCTGCCGGGCGGTCTATTCCAAACGCTGCAAATTGCCAAGGCTGACGAGAATGCGGTGCTCGAGCACTTTGCCGGCTACAACAACACCCGAGACGCGCTTGAGGTCTCCTCGGTGACAAAGCACTACGAGCGGGTTTCCTTTGCCTTCTTGGGCATCAAGGACAAGTACAACCTGGAGTCAATTCCTTTTGTTTGGAACGAGCTCTTGGTGAATTCATCCATGCTTCTCATCTTCACCTCCGGCAGCATTGCCGCCGGATTATTCACCAATCGAAGAAAGGCCCTACTAGGGAAAATCAAATAACATGAAAAAAATCACATATCTAACCTTGCCGGTGGTTGCCCTCGTCAGCATCGGCGCACTAGCTGGATGCTCGAGCAGTGCGACCCCAGCTCCTTCTGCGAGCACCGCCAGCGCAGCTACAACATCGTCAGCCAGCACTGCTGATGCCGCTTCACCTGTTCTACCGGTTAGTACGAACCCAATCTCTAATCCAGCGACCAATCAAGACCTGAAGGTTGTATCAGCAGCGGTAGAGGATCTAGTCGACCCGGTAAGTGGGCAGGCGATCAACGACCGGCTGATGCTCACGCTGCAAAACTCGGGAACGACTGACCTAACAGGTTTTGAGGTTTACTACACCATGACCGATGTGGTCACCGGTGCAACCGAGTCCTACTATCAGGCCCTGGATGGCTTCGCTCTTGCGGCAGGAGCCACCGATTATGTCTATTTTGACAACCAGACCGAGCCAGGGCACTATCCGGAGAACCAGTTCAGCTTGTTCCGATCATCCGCGAATGAAGTTGACTTCCAGATTCAGGTGAGTGCGCAAGGAGCTGCGGTTGCAACCGCAACAACAGTGAAGAGCACGGGAACTGGCGAGGCTGTCGACTAAACGGCGAGTCCAGCAACGACCCGGTCTGGAAAAGGCCGGGTCGCTTTGCTATTCGCTGAGGGATGCTTTCAATTCAAACCGCGCTCCACCAAGATGGTGTGGGTTAACACAGTGCAGGCTGCCTCCAGCTTGCTCAGCAAGCTGTCGGGAAATCGCTAGACCAAGCCCGGCACCGCCCTCAATGCGGGCCCGAGCGTAATCCAACCGGACAAAGCGCTCAAAAATCCGTTCCCTGTCCTCCGGTGCGACGCCGGGGCCATCGTCTTCCACACCAATAACGACCGAGTCACCATGGTCTGAGACATCGAGTCGTATGGCACCGCTGCCATACCTAGTGGCATTGCTCAGCAGGTTGCGCAATATCTGAAGTAGCTGACCGGCGTCCATGGCGATCTTTAGCCTGTTAGAGCCGGTAAATACCGCTGTTGGAAATTCGCCACCCAGTTCTTCTAAAAGCTCTCCGAGCTCTGCCTTGGTCGGTTGCTGGGTTGCTGCCGGTGAGCCAATCGCCAGGGTGAGGTCATCAACGATTCGAGCCGCTCGGCTGGCTTCACGCACCAGGTTGCTTAGCCGGATTTGCTCCTCTTCACTGTCTGATTGACGAATGCCGTTATCTGCTAGTGCAATGAGGTTGGCCAATGGCGTCTTGAGTTCATGGGCAACGTCTTGAGCCAGCTCTTCAATGCGCTTGGAATTTCGAAGCGCGCTGTTTTCAGAAGCCTCCAAGGCATCCAGCATGCTGTTCAGAGCGGTAGCAGTCTGCCTCAAATCCTCTGCAGCTTTTGAATTCAAGTTCAGTCGATCACCTCGGGTGCCTTGCGCCACCTCCTGAGCCAAGGCGCTTATGGAATTCAACGGCTCTGCCTCGCGGCGAACGAGCTTTATCTGCACCAACCTGACTGCCAGGGCAAGGATCGCGAGAATTCCTGAGCCGACTCCAAGGACGGCCCAGCCTAGGTACCCCGATAGTTCATTGGACTGCGAAAGGGTTACCAGAACACCTGATTTTGGAAGGACAACTTCAATGGTGGCCACATCACTGTTTCCGTCAAAGTTCACCTGGCCAGAGCTATCGGCTTCTTCCTCCAAAGGTGTTACCGCGATCCCAAAACCTGGGGCAGTAAGGGCTTCGATTATTTGCTCCGGATCAGTCGTGCCGTCGATAGCAGTGGCGCGCTCGGCGGCGCTCTCCAGCTGTGAGGTCACAAAGGCATCCGCAACCGGAGCCATCGAGAATGACAGACCAGCTATCAGGACAAAGCCAAAGCCAAGGGTGGAGACAAATGCCCTATTGGCTATTCGCTCGGACAGGTTTGACTGTCGCAAACTACTTGACCGCCTGGTATCCCAGACCCCTGCGCGTTCTGATAATTTCGGGAACACCAGCCTGGTTCAGTTTTTTGCGTAGCGACGACAAGTGCACCTCCACCAAATTGGGATCAAAGGCATCGTAACCCCAAACCTGAGACAACAGATGTGTCTTCGTGAGGACCCGACCTCTATTTTCTACAAGTTCCAATAGCAACTTGTATTCAGTTGCCGTAAGGTCGATTTCGGTCCCGTTGAAGTTGCAATTTTGACTACCCAGATCAATTACCAGTCCAGCGATATCAAGATTTGTGCTCTCCGCACCGTTTCGGCCGAGAACATTTCTCACACGGAGTAATAGCTCAGCCATCAAAAACGGCTTGGCGATGTAATCGTCGGCCCCAAGGTCTAGGCCCCTAACTCGGTCAGCAGGCGAATTTCTGGCTGTAATAAAAATGACCGGGATGCCAAATGTCTGCTTTGCCTGCTTACCAACTGCCAGCCCGTCTATTCCAGGCACCATGATGTCGAAGATTGCAAGATCCGGGGTGTCATCAAAAAGCACGCGTTGAGCGTCTAGCCCATTCACTAAATGCTGAACTAGGTAACCGTCCTTGCGCAAGGCATGCCCGATCTCCTGGCCCAGAGTGGGTTCATCTTCTAGCAGGAGGATCCGCAATTCCTTAGATTCCATAGCTGAACAATGCCTGAAAACTCTGAAGGTTTCCTTAAGGAAAGTCAAATGCCTGACTGCTTCAGTTTCACTTCAGGCTCATGCTCAACTCTTGGTTTCACGACAAGCCGTCGTAACCGAAAGGAAAAGAAAATGAAAGCAAAGACAGCAACATCAGCAACTATCTCCGCAGCGATTATCGGTGCGGCAGCTTTGGTGGCAGTTGGTGCAGGTGCAAACGCGGCTGACCAGACTGTTCCGGCAGCCGAGACTCCAATCGTGCAGACGGTTGACAGCTCGGCCACTGGCCAAGCTGCAGATCTAAATTCCACCGAGGCAACCGAGATCGAGGCTGCCTCCGACGGACCCGACGTTGGCCCTGACGCAAACCCAAATGAGCCTGGCCACCAGGACGCCGACGACGCCAATGAGGCCGATGAGGCTAACGAAGCTGCCGATGACGCCCCAAGTGCATCGGTTGGGCAGTAACAAATAACTGCTCCTTGGTTAGTAGCCACCCAGCAAAACGCTGCTGGGTGGCTACTTTTTCATCCAAATGTCAGGACTTAGCTCTCGATCGAACCAGGAAGACAAACATGCCCACCACTGCGGCCAAGATCAGGATAAGCACCATCCAGATTGCAAAGTTGATTGGAGTTGCGGGCTCTGTATCGCTTTGCCCCAGAGCTTGATCGGCTTCGTCTGCCGTCACCTCATCAGTCGCAGGCTCTGCGGCTTCAGCTGTGGCTTCTTCTGTGGCCTGCTCCTCTGGCTCAATTGGCTCTTCAGCGACGGCCTCTTCAGACGCGCTCTCGCTTGGGGCAGGTTCAACCTCAGGTTCTGGCTCAATTGGCTCTTCATAAACCACCCGGACGCTCCAAGGCTGTGCACCGTCGGCCATGCTAACCCCGTAACTGCTCCAACCCAGATCCAATTCGTCATCGGTTGGCTGCATCCAAACGTTCGAGTTGGTGGATTCGTAGCCGGTCATCCAGAACTGTGGACCGGAAATCTGTATGTCAGACATCGGGTCGATGTCAAATTCGAAGTCCACGTCAAGCGCCACCTCTAGCTTGCGCGAACCAAAAACAGTCTCGCTGGTTATGACAAGAGCCCCATAGCCGACCTCGACAGAAACCGGTCCGGCGGCGAGGTCATCCTCGGTAATCGTTGCCTCGTAGGTGCGACCTACTTTTCCAGGGGCCATCAAGGACTGCACCGGTATGAGCTTTTCGTCCGCGTTGAATTCCTCCAGGAATGCACTGGCATCGGCCGGATCATCGCTAAAGGTATCGAGGTCCACCCAGTGGGTGTGATCGATGGTGACCACCAGCTCATCATTTTCATCAATAGCAATGTCAACTTCGGTGCTGGTTTCATAGCAGCCGGTGACCGCTAGCAAAACTGCTGCAGCGAGAGCAAGAATCGAAAATCTCTGCGTCTTCTTCATGTTGTCTGACAGGCCTTTCTGGGTTGACACCGCTGAACCAGCAGTGCCGTTTTTCCCAACCTACGCTCGACGGCGACTCGCAGGAATCCCTAGAGCTAGGGATATCCCTAGTGAATTAGGCGGCGGAAATTTCCGGCCCTTGTTAGCTTCGGGGCTATCGGAGAATCGGGAGGTCACATGAAACGGTTTCTACAGGCTCTAGTCGCCATCGCGATGGCCACGGTTCTCACAGCCTGCTACCAGCTGGATGTGGATATCCGAATTGATGCCGACGACAAGGCATCGGGTGAGGTGATTGTGTCCTTCCCAGCGGGTGTGGACATGACTCTGGAAGATCTGGAAGTCTTCGAGCCGGGCTATGAGCCAGACAACCTGGAACGCGAGATTTTCTCGAATGACACCAGTCAGGGAGCTGTCTTCACCTTTACGGACCACGACATCGTGGATGCAATTGTCCTGCAGGGGCCATACGACGACGTGCGCTTCCTGTCGCTTTCTCGGTTCAATCACACCTATTTCATTCGTGGCACTAGCCTCACCGAGGACTTTTGTGGCCAAGAGGAATTCGAGGGTATGCAACAAGCCTGGGATGTGGAGGTGGTCATCTCCTACGAGGCAGGCGAGGCAGATCCGATCCTTGCCTACGGCAATAGGTTCCAATCAGAAACGTCTGACGGCGGAGTGATTGTTTGGCGCCCGCAGTTTGGAACCACAGATGACATGCTTGCGGGTGTCTACTATCCAACCGCGGAGCACCCGGTGGGTGGATTCGGCGGACCGGAGGACTTGCGGGAATTCAGCGGCTGTGGACAGGAGGCTGACTACGCGGATCTAGTCGCGGCCTATGAGCCCTCGACACCTGAGGATACTGAGCCCGAAGCCTCTGAAGAAACGACAGAGGAGCCAGTAGCCGGTGCTAGCCCAACAGAGGATGGAGACGCGGCAGCTGCTCCCGTTGCTGTAGATGAGACCGACGGCCCAGATGCGCAGCCGGTTGCGGGGGACGGGCTGCTTTATGGAATCATCGGTGCACTCGGTGCATCTTTGGTCGCTGCAATTGTTGCTCTTGCAGTCGGCACAAGGAGCCGAAAGATGAAAGGCTAAGCTTTCCAGACCGTCTTTAGGTTGCAGAATTCCTTTATTCCGGCATCAGCGAGCTCTCGCCCAAAACCAGAGTCCTTGATCCCGCCGAAGGGCAATTCTGGATAGCTGATTGTCATGCCGTTTACGAAGACCGCGCCTGCCTCGAGCTTTTCCACGAAATAAGCCTCTTCTGCGGGGTCGTTGGTCCACACAGCACTGCTAAGCCCAAAGGTGGTCTGATTGGCAATGGCAACCGCCTCTTCTTTGGTACTGACACGGTAGACGCTGGCAACTGGACCAAAGGCCTCCTCCATCGTCAATCGCATCTCGGGGGTGATTTGGTCAACCACGGTAGCCGGGTAGAAGAAACCTGGCCCTTCAGGAGCCTGTCCGCCGCATAGGATTCTCGCCCCCTTGGCTTTGGCATCCTCTACCAAGTCGATGATGTCGCGAAGTCCACCCGCGGTTGCTAGAGGCCCAAGTTGCGTGGCCTCGTCCATGGGGTCTCCCATGACCAATGAGTCCATCCTTGCGACGAACTTTTCAAGGAAGGCATCGTAAATCTCGTCAAATACCAAGAACCGCTTGCCGGCAATGCAGGACTGGCCGTTGTTGTTGATTCGCGCTGTGACCGCCACCTCAACTGCGCGCTCGAGATCAGCAGTGGGAGTGACGATAAAAGGATCGCTGCCTCCCAGCTCTTGGACCGAGGGCTTCAACATCTTGCCGCTTCTCTCAGCCACTGCGCGACCGGCTGGCTCTGATCCGGTAAGGGTGGTTGCCCGGATTCGCCAGTCGTCGATGATGCTGGCTACTTGGGAGGCCGAGATCATAAGGCTGCCAAAAGACCCTTCGGGGAACCCAGCACGAGTGAAGAGGGTGTGTAGGTACATGGCAGAACCAGGAACGTTAGAAGCGTGCTTGAGGACTCCCGTGTTGCCTGCCATGAGTGCAGGAGCTGCGAAACGAATTACCTGCCATAACGGGTAGTTCCATGGCATGACGGCCAACACAACGCCCAGTGGCTGCCATTTGGTGCCGGCACTGGTAGCTCCAACTTTGCTTGGATCCTCAAGTGACCAGTCGGAGAGCATCTTTTCGGCGTTGTCAGCATAGAAACGAAGATTCTTGGCACACTTCAAGACTTCGGCACGGGCCTGGGTGATTGGTTTCCCCATTTCACGCGTGAGCATTATGGAAGTCGGTTCGACTTCAGCCTCCATCAGGTCTGCAGCTACATGCATTAGCTTGGCTCTCTCGGCAAAGGTCATCGCCTTGAGTTTGAGGTGCGCAGCCTGGGCAAGTGCCAGTTTGGCCTCCACTTGCTCGGGGGAATCTAGCGGGACCTCAGATTCAACGAGGCCGGTTGTGGGATTCGTAACTTTCATAGACATGTGCATTTGCTTTCAGGATCGGAGCTGTAGCTCGCAGGCTTTTCGAATAAGGTCCTGAAAGGCCTCCACATCAACTTTATTGCCTGCGGGCACGTCAATTGCCCGAGTTAGCTTGCTAGTTAACCTTGCGTTGAAAAGTCCCGTCGGATCCGCCAGAAGGGCCCCTTTTGGAAAGGTCACCCGGACAGCATTCTTCAAGAAATCAACGATTGCGACATTGCCACCTAGGAACCAAACGGCTGCTCCCCAAGGCTTAGATGGCATGCGCCACTTCACTTGTTCTTCCAGCCTCGGATCTGCTTGGTTTATAGTCGCCCGAATCTCTAGAAACATTTCGGCTCGCCAGTCCGGGTAAGCGGCCAGGATTTCATCAAAAATGGGACTTGATTGCGGCACCAGTGTCAACTACTTTCCAAGCACTGCTCGCAGCTGTTCAAAACCCTCTTGAAAATTCTTGGCCATCATTTTGTCTAGGCCAATCAGTTTGACCATGAGCGCGCTGACAAATTTCCGCTCGCCGGAGAGGTGCCAAGCGACCAAGCTTCCATCATCATCCGACGGCATCACACTCAGCACGCTGGTTGCCTGCTCGGCTTTTCCTGGCTTTCCAAAGCTCATGGCGTAGCTGGCTGAGGCACCTGGTACAAGCTCTGTAAGTCGCATCTCGCCCTGGCCAATTCTTTTTCCATCCCAGCTAAGGGTGGCGCCTATTTCTGCGGTGTTATCGCTCAGGGTTGATCTCGTGCTGGGGTCCATCTTTGGGAACGGGTTCCAGTCCATGAACCTTGCCAGGTCTGCAAGGTAGGGAAACACGGCTTCTGGGCTCGCTGGAATTTCTGTCTGGGATTCAACCTGATACTTGATAGCCATGTCGCCACACTCTTCTCTTGATGCATCAAACTTTAGCCCGAGCTGGCCCAAGTCAAGATGTCATGCTACGCACGCCGCTAGCATTCAAAATGTTTGCGCAGAATTGAAGAAACGGAAAGTATGGTGACATGGATGACGAGTCATAGGAGCGAGAAGCTTGCAAAGCAGTCGCGAATGCTGAGTAGCTTTAACAACGCGGTGCTAGTTACTGCGTTGATTGTCTATGTCTCAATCCTCTATTCAGCCTTGTTGGGCGGAGAGTTGTTTGCATTCGTCCCTCTCACTTCAGTGCTTCTTGGCGTGCTGCTCATTCACTTCTCAGTGAGAGTCTTACTTTCGCATCTTGCTCTGATTCGGGACATCTCGAACAAGCTAAATTAGCGGACTTGCGCATCCAGGTTGTAGCCCGCTTCACCATGAACAACAAGGTCAATACCTGCGACCTCGTCTTCACTGCGAACACGAAAGCCCATGGTTTTCTCGACGAGCATTCCGATGAGCCATGCGCCAGCAAATGAATAAACCAGCACTGCTACGGCTGCAATTGCTTGGACGATGATCTGACCGAATTCGCCGGAGTAAACAAAGCCAGTTTCATTTGCGAATAGCCCCAGATAGAACATGCCCACCAGGCCGGCCACGAGGTGAATGCCCACCACGTCAAGAGAGTCGTCGTAGCCCAAGCGAAACTTCAGCTCAATGGCCAGACAGGAGATTGCTCCAGCTAGGAGGCCTAGAAGCAAAGAAAAGCCGGGAGTCAGGTTGGCACACGATGGTGTGATCGCAACAAGTCCGGCAATCGCACCGGAGGCTGCACCAACGCTTGTCGCCTTGCCCTCTCGGAAGCGCTCCACACCCAGCCAGCCAAAAACAGCCATGGCCGATGCGCTCAATGTGTTGATCAGAATCAGACCAACATTTTCCATGCCGGTGAGGAACTCAGCGCCAGCATTGAACCCGAACCAGCCAAACCAGAGGATTCCTGCACCAAGCAAGACCAGCGGCACGTTGTGTGGCTGCATGATGCCCTTGGCAAAGCCAAATCTCTTGCCGAGTACAAGGCTCAGTGCCAGCGCCGCTGCGCCTGAGTTGATCTCGACCACTGTGCCACCGGCAAAATCAATTACATCGGGTAGGCCCATTGCAGCGCCTAGGTTTTGAATCCAACCACCACCCCAAACCCAAGAGGCCACCGGGAAGTAAACAAAGGTCACCCAGAGGCCTGCGAATACCATCCAGGATCCGAATTTCGCACGGTCCGCAACAGCTCCAGAAATAAGAGCTGTGGTAATGATGGCAAAGGTGGCAGCAAAGCCTGAAGCAAGGTAGTCCTGATCGCTTAGGCCTGCGAGGCCCAAGTGACGGAAGGGGTCTCCGGAGAATTGAGTGGGTGAAGACTCAACGGTCATGCCGTAGCCGTATCCAACCCAGAGCACGGAAACGAGGGCGAGCGCGCCAAAGCTCATCATCATCATGCTGACGACGCTCTTCGCCTTGACCAGCCCCCCGTAGAAAAAGGCCAAGCCGGGGGTCATTAGTAGTACCAGCGCCATTGAAATGGCGCCCCAAGAAATTGCTCCAGAATCCACCGATGCAAGTTAGAGGTGAAATGTTTCGGGAATGTTTCGTGCCGTTTGTATATCTCATGGCGAGCCAAATCTCTAAGTTTGGAGCCCCATGATTCTCAGGCGCCTAAACTTCCTTAGACAAGTCAATGGGAGTAGTCATGAGTGAAGAGTGGACTGATATTGAAAAGCAGGCCATGAAGGACCGCGCCAAGGAATTTCGTGACGCTCGCAAGAGAGCGGCCCAGGATCCGCTTGGTGACATGATGAACAAAATTAGCGCTATGCCCGAGCCGGATAAGTCGATCGCACTGCGAGTCCACGAGCTTGTAATGGCCGCTGCTCCGCAGCTCAACCCAAAGACTTGGTATGGCATGCCGGCTTGGGCCAACGAAGCTGGCAAAGTCGTCTGCTTTTTTCAGAGCGGCCAAAAGTTCAAGACCAGGTTCAATACCTTTGGCTTCCAAGAGGCAGCGAACATGGACGAGGGAACCTTCTGGCCCATGGGCTACGCCCTCACTGAGCTGACTCCGGAGGTGGAACAGCGCATCACCGCCTTGGTGCAGCAGGCCGTGAGCTAGCCCCAGAGCGCAGCACTCGGCGGTTGCACCCAACCACCGTGGCCGTACTCAAGACCATTTTCTATGTCCTTTGCCAGAAGCAGTGGTCCGTCAATGTCGACAAAGTCGCAGAGTTGGGCGATAACAAATGAGGGAGCCATCGACAGTGACGTGCCCATCATGTTTCCCACCATCAGGTGCTTCCCATCCAGCTGGGCGGCCTGCGCAATCATAAGAGCCTCGGTCAGCCCGCCGCACTTATCGAGCTTGATGTTGATTACGTCGTAGTAGGGGGAGATCTGTTGATACTCGCCTAGCGACAGACAGCTTTCATCGGCTCCGATCGGAACCGGCGACTCAAGCCCTGCCAGCTGCCGATCTTCCCCTCGCTTCACGGGCTGCTCGATCAGCTCAACACCCAAATCTGCAAGCCCCGGCAATATCTTGTCCAGCAGCTCTCGGTCCCAAGCTTGATTGGCATCGATGATCAAAGAAGCATCTGGGCATACCTGGCGAATCAACTTCACTCGCTCAATGGGGCGCTCGCGATCGAGTTTGATTTTTAGGTTTTGGTAGTCGCTAAAGTCATGGGCTCGCTGAGCCATAAATTCATCATCGCCAATACCGATGGTTGCCACCGTCTGAACCGGTTCGGCCGGCATATGAAGCAGTTCGAAGATGCGCCTCCCGCTGCGTTTTGCCTCCAAATCCCACAGCGCACAATCAACTGCATTTCGGGCTCCGCCGATGGGCATCAGATCTACCAGTTGGCTGGACGTAATGCCTTTTTCTATAGCGTCGCGAAATTCCTCGATCTGCTGCAGCATCGACTCTGGGGTTTCGTTTAGGTAGTAGGAGCCGATACCTTCACCTCGGCCGGTGTAATCGCCATCGGAGATGTAAACCCAGACCGCGTGGGTGTCAGTGAAGGTGTGGCCGGTGATGCGAAACGGCGGATCTAGGGGAAAAGACTTCGTTTCGACTACGAGCTTCACGAGAAGGACTCCATCGCATCGACGATCTTGGTCGCACCGAAGCGAATGGGGTCGGTTGCTGGCAGACCGTGCTGGGATTCCAGGGAAGAGAGGTAAGCGACTGCCTCTTCTTGGCTCAGCTTCGAGGTGTTGACACTGATACCTATGGCGCGGATGCCGGGATTGGTTCGCTTTCCAATAGTCACCGTGCGCTCAATCACCTCATCAATACTTGGAAGCGGAAAATCAGGCCATCCCGAAACGACCTCTCGACCCGCTTCGGTGCAAACCACAAATGCATCGGGTTGGGAGCCAATCAAGAGCCCCATGCTGACGGCGCCGTAACCCGGGTGGTGGAGCGCCCCCTGGCCTTCAATCACATCCCAGTGGTCAGCATCGTTGTCTGGCGATAGCACCTCAGCCGCTCCCGATACGAAATCGGCAACTACGGCATCAATCGGGATTCCAGCTCCTGAAATCATGATGCCAGTTTGTCCGGAAGCGCGGAAAGTGGCCTTCATGCCGCGATCTTGGGCCTCCTTGGTGATTGCCAGGGCGGTGTATTTCTTTCCTAAGGCGCAGTCTGTGCCCACCGTTAGAAGGCGCAGTCCTGGCCTCTTCTTCCCCGTGCCAACCGGCAAATTCTTTGGTGGCACTCGGACGTCAATTAGCTTCACTCCGGCCTCCAAGGCTGTTTGAGCCAGGCTTGGAATGTCGGATAGCCTGGTGTGAACCCCGGCAACAATGTCCATACCCAAGCCGGCGGCCTGCTCGAGCACTTCCACCCAGCTCTCCGGGATGGCCCCGCCAATGACCGCCGTACCTATGACAAGCGATTTTGCGCCCTTAGCCGCAGCCTCGGCGATGCTCAGCTGCGGTAGTCCTAAATCGACTGTGCCTCCGGGAAGGTTGAACTGCCCCAGGCAGCGCTCTGGCTGCCACTGGACAATCCCGGCACCAGTTTTTGCATAGGTGGGATTTGTCTCACTCCCAAGGAAAATCAAATAGGGGGCTTGAAAACTAATTTGCTGCATCGCTACCTAAAGTTCGGATAGATCAAGTCTATGAGTTGGGGGCCAGCGACGATGATGGTGGCAAGGATGAAGAGTGCGATTCCTATGCGCCGCCAAGCTTTCTCTAGCTTTGGGTTCTTATCGTCAGCACTCATGCGGCAAGACTAGCTGAGCGCGAACCCCGTGAGGTGGCAATTTTTTGGGACTGTGCCGTGTTGTGTCTGGTGACATGGAAAAACTGAATCAACTGTTTACTGCATTTGATCGTCGGCTAATCAGCTTCATGGGGCGAATCGGGGAGCCGTTTCTGCGTCTGGCTATAGGAATCATCTTTATGTGGTTCGGAGCCCTCAAGACGATTGGCGAACTCTCGCCTGCCTATGATCTTGTTGCAGCTACGGTCTACTGGTTGACGCCGGAGATCATCGTTCCATTGCTGGGCTTGTGGGAAGTGGCAATAGGGATTTGCTTTCTATTTTCACCACTCACCAGGGTCGCCATCTTCCTGCTGGCACTTCAGATGCCCGGCACATTCTTGCCACTGGTGTTGTTACCCGAGGTCTGTTTCAGCGTTTTTCCTTTTGGCTTGACACTCGAGGGTCAGTACATCGTGAAGAACTTGGTGATTATCGGATCGGCCATCGTCATTGGCTCGAATCTCACGGCGCGGAACAGCACGACAGCACCTTCGGGATAGTAAGGGCGGCTCTCGCGGTTGTAACTGGCATGGCAGATTGCAAGCACTGTGGAGTGGCATTCCATCCGGAGCTGCCCAGCTGTCCGGCGTGTGGTCGAATGCGAGACGCTGAGTCCCGGCGTCGCACAAGATTTTGGTTTCTCATCAATTCTGTTGCCGTGACCTTCGTCGCAACGGTGGTCCTGCTGGGCACCATCAGTGGCGGAGAAGTTCTGGCCGGCATGAGTTCGGCCGATTGCAGCGCTGCAAGTAATTTGGCGGCCCAAACGCGTAGCACTGTGTTCATGCTTGAGGGGAACCCAGATGCAGGTCAGGCTGATCTGCTTGCACTTTCCCAAGCCTGGGGCGATTTGGCAGAGAACTACACACCAGGGAAATACTCCTGGTCCACATCCGGACTGGAACACAACTGGCTGGATCGTATGTCAATCGCAACCGAACAGTTGGCCGAAGGTCGGCTGACAAACCTGGAAGGCGCGGCCGCGCCGGACAGATACGTAGTTGAGTTGACTAGGCTGCTGCCGCGCTATTGCAGCTAGATGTTGGCTAGCTCTGCCAGCGTGCTGTAGCTCCGAGCACCGTTTTCGTCCTGAATGCGGACTTCGAACGAGGCGGTCTTGCCCGGCAGGCTGAATTCCAGCTCCACACTCGCACCATCGGCGCTCCAGGCGAGCAGCATTGAATTTTCCGAGAGAGCACTCCAGCTGAAGCTACCCTCAAAGGCCTTGTGGTTGCGAAGTCGAACCAAGCCCAAGATCGCTTGCGGCACCGTCTGGGTTAGCGCCTGTTCGATCTCCTGAGGCGTGTAAATGTGGCGGTTTACATCGCGGCCTTGGCCGGTGCCTTGAAAGAGCTCTTTGTCATCCATGCCATTGAAGAGCCCGACGTAGTAGATCTGCGGCTCACCCGGCAGGAAGAACTGCACGGCCCGAGCCAAGACATAGGCGTTGTCATCGGCAATTATGTTGGGAAGCGTTGCATTGATCTGGTGAGGCAGATCAAACCACTGGGGGATGACCGAGGCAATCTTGGAGTGCCCGCCGGTGTTCTTCTCCGCCACATCAAAGATGTGCGCCATCTCCTCCTGGGTTATTAGTCCATCACGACCGCCGATCGGACCGCCATCGATGACTCCGAAGCCATCATGGGTGTCAAGGACGTTTAGGCAGTTGGTTGGGCGAATCTCAAACCAGTTAGCTAGGCGGTCTACGGTGCCGGTGAAAATCGAATGCAGCAGAAGTGGTGCTGTCTGGAAGTCGTAAATCAGGTCAACCAGTGGCGAGATGGCCAGCTGCTGGGTGTAATGTGCGTGTACCTCAACCAACACGCGCATTCCGCGGGACTGGATTTTTTCAGTTATCTCAGAAACAAACTCCAGGGTTTCTTCAGTCATGAACGAGTCTGTTCCTGGTGTTTTCACCGCGTAGCCAAC
>JALQVB010000169.1 GCA_023260495.1 Aquiluna sp. | reverse complement strand
CCATGAACGCATAAATGTAGCGAGAGCGGCCATACCCGAAAGGGTGAGCCGGGGTTGCATCGCGTTTGGCTCGTTTGCCACCCACCAAAAGTAAAACCTGGTTACCGCTGTCGGCGCACGAGTGAATCGCTTCGGCGAGCATTGAGGCGGACCCGCTGAAACCGGCTGCAATGAACTTGGTTACAGCGATGCCGATGTTGGCGCCGAGGGCCGCAAAGATCGCCCTGGTAGAACCTTCAGTACTCATGTAACCCTCCAATGTAGTAGCCTAGTTGACGGTGACGTGTCCGAGCGGCCGAAGGTGCAACACTCGAAATGTTGTGTACGTTAACGCGTACCGTGGGTTCAAATCCCACCGTCACCGCCACCAAAAACCAGATCCATCGGGTCTGGTTTTTCTCTTACAGAATGGTTTTCGATGTCCAACATTATTGAAGCTGGTTACAAGCACCGCTGGCTGGTTTTGACCGTGGTTTTGGTCGCAGAAATCATGGATTTGTTCGATGCCACAATCGTCAATGTGGCCGGGCCAACACTGGCCGAAAAACTTCAAGCTTCAAACACCGACCTTCAGTGGGTCATTGGTGGTTACGCTCTGGCCCTTGGTTCGGGTTTGATTCTCGGTGGTCGTCTCGGTGATCGATTTGGACGACGCAACATGTTCCTATTTGGTCTTGCCGGATTCACGTTGGCATCCCTACTTTGCGCGATTGCCCCAAACGTCGCGCTCTTGATCATCTACCGATTTATCCAAGGATTCCT
>JALQVB010000168.1 GCA_023260495.1 Aquiluna sp. | reverse complement strand
AGCACCCTCTGCGGTAAGCGCGCTGAGTCCGCCGGTGACGCAGCTCGGAACCCTCTTGCGTTCGCACAATTCGTAAATGCTTTGACATGTTCATCAACGGTAACGCGCTGCGGTTATGAACTCTTCGAATGACTCGCACCAAATGATGACGGTGTTGTAGCGGGCATAGTCTGTTCCCGCGGCCACCGGCACGATGAAATTTTCAAAGGTCCGCACGTCACCCACCAACACCATAGAAGACTTTAGCCGCGCAAAGTCAGTCTCTGTTTCGACAAATTCAGGCGATAGGTAAATCTTGTAGTCGGGCCCCGGCGCCAGTCGCCCCGCTAGGGTGATGGCTTTCGGGCCGAGTGTGACGGTGCCCTCGCCCCAATGAAGGGCATCACTGCCTGCCAAGTCACGCCTAAAGGTAGCGCTGTACACCGCTTCATCAGCGGCTACTTGCACTTCAGCAGCACTCGGCGGTGGAGGGGCAATCAAGATAGGCAGCGTGTAGATGCCACCGGCAAATCCGATTGCTAATGCGACGGCATGGGTGCCGGCGAGGAGAACGGCTTTGGCGCCTGTCTTCATGGGGTAACTTATTTTTGCTTAGATTGCACCAATGTATTCGCCACGTGCGGGGTAGTCCTTGGCCACTGCAAAGTCAATCGCGCCCAGCAGGTCTTGAAATTGCGGGCGGGCGAAGGGCATGGTCTGTGTGGAACCGTAGTAGAGCGTACCGTCGGGGCGAACAATGAACACACCCGGTTCACTAAATAG
>JALQVB010000167.1:238-769 GCA_023260495.1 Aquiluna sp. | reverse complement strand
GTGAGTTTATAAGCAAGAGAAAAAACTAAATCTTGATGCCTAATGACAAGCTGTTCAAATGCAGCTTTGTCTCCGAGTTGTGATTTTCTAACTAACTCAGAATTAGAAATTTCATCACTGTGGTTGTTCGCCTCTGATGTATTACTCATTATCAGATTTAAGGATAATTATTAAAAGTAGAAAATGCTATCTTTTTTCTCTATGTAACTTATGAGATCTACATTTAGGACAATATTTATTAAATTCCATTCTATCTGGAACATTAGTCTTGTTCTTTGTAGTTACATAGTTTTGAGCTTTGCATTCTGTGCAAACCATCGTTAAAGGTGGTCTCTTATCCGAAGCCATCTTTTTCTCCTTTTTTAACTAGTAGCGGCGGGCAGACTTGAACTGCCGACCTCACGATTATGAGTCGTGCGCTCTTACCAACTGAGCTACGCCGCCAAAACTATTCCAGTTTTGAGCCCTCTTCCGGGCTTGAACCGGAGACCTCTTCCTTACCATGGAAGTGCTCTACCAACTGAGCTAAGA
>JALQVB010000167.1:0-228 GCA_023260495.1 Aquiluna sp. | reverse complement strand
CCTTTGGCCGCTCGGGCATCTCGGCTTACTTAGTCTTTATAAATTCTAGAGTAAATAAAAATATTAGTAAGTTTAATTTTCAATAGTTTATTGTAAATATTGTGAATAAAAATATTCGAGAACAATTATCTTTGTGGCTTGAAAATAATTTAATCAATCAAGAAACTTATGAAAATATTCTTGAATTTGAAAAGAATGATCAAAATAATTCAACATATAAATCTAGAA
>JALQVB010000166.1 GCA_023260495.1 Aquiluna sp. | reverse complement strand
CATGTCGCTTGCCGATCTGAACGCTGGCATGGCCGCGACGGCTGAGAAGTTCGGCATGGACTACGCGTTCCATGACGAATCCGTCAAAATGAAAGTCGTGATCATGGTGTCCCGCTTTGGTCACTGTCTGAACGACCTTCTTTACCGTTGGAAAATCGGTGCGCTGCCGATCGACATCGTTGCAGTGATCTCGAACCACATGGACTACCAGAAGGTCGTCGTGAACCACGACCTGCCGTTCCACTGCATCAAAGTGACCAAAGAGAACAAACCGCAGGCAGAAGCCGCGATCATGCAGGTTGTCGAAGACACCGAAGCAGAGCTGATCGTTCTGGCCCGCTATATGCAGGTTCTCTCGGATGACCTCTGCACGAAAATGTCTGGCAAGATCATCAACATCCACCACTCGTTCCTGCCGTCCTTCAAAGGCGCGAACCCTTACAAACAAGCCTACGAGCGCGGCGTTAAGCTGATCGGTGCAACTGCACACTACGTGACCGCTGACCTCGACGAAGGTCCGATCATCGAACAGGACATCGTTCGCATCACCCATGCCCAGTCGGCCTCTGATTATGTATCGCTCGGCCGCGACGTAGAGAGCCAGTGCCTGTCCCGCGCCATCCACGCGCACGTTCAGCACCGCGTTTTCCTCAACGGTAACAAGACCGTCGTATTCCCCGCCTCCCCGGGTGCATACGTATCGGAGCGTATGGGCTAATCTCCCACTTCCATATTCTCCCTCGGTGGGCGGCCTTCGGGTCGCCCTTTTCTTTTTCTGCTTAGGCGTGCAAAGATGCTGACA
>JALQVB010000165.1 GCA_023260495.1 Aquiluna sp. | reverse complement strand
AGGTTCGTTTTGCTGAACTGCCCGAACTTATGGACGCTGCTGCCTACACCGCACTGATTGGAGAGTAAATCTATGGCCACCGCGTTTTCCGCTCGTCATATTGGGACCGATTCGGACCAACAGGCTCTGATGCTCAATCGCATCGGGTATTCGAGCCTCGATGAGCTGATGAACGCGGCGGTGCCTGGCCACCTTCGCATGGCGGAGATTGCCCGCTCCGTTATTCCTGCGGCAGCTTCCGAGGCGGAAACGCTCGCAGAATTGCGCGCCCTCGCCGATGCCAACACAGCTCGCACCTCATTGATGGGCCAGGGCTACTACGGGACCTACACGCCTTCGGTCATTAAGCGGAACATTCTCGAAAACCCCAGTTGGTATACCGCCTACACCCCCTACCAGCCAGAAATTTCCCAGGGTCGATTAGAGGCCTTGCTCAACTTCCAAACCATGGTGGCGGATTTGACCGGTCTCGCTACCGCGAATGCGTCCATGCTCGACGAGGGCACGGCTGTGGCGGAGGCGATGCTGTTGGCCAGGAGGGCGTCGGGTCAGGCGTCGAATGTTTTCCTCGTGGATATCGATGCCTTCGCGCAAACTAAAGCCGTCCTTGCGGGCCGCGCTGAACCGCTGGGTATCGAGATTGTGGAGACCGATTTCCAGGGCGAGTTACCCGAGCACTTCGGATCTTTTGTCCAATACCCGGGCGCTTCAGGCCGCATCATCGACCCGAGCTCCACCATCGAAGCCACCAAGGCTCAGGGCGGTCTGGCCATTGTTGCCGCCGACCTATTGGCGATGACGCTCCTAAAGTCCCCTGGCGAAATGGGAGCA
>JALQVB010000164.1 GCA_023260495.1 Aquiluna sp. | reverse complement strand
CGTCGGTTCTTTGCCGAAGGGGCGTTCAACATGGCCTTTGTGCCGATGTTTTCCAAAAAGGTCGAAGGCGACGAGGACGCGGCGAAGTTTGCCAATGACGCGTTTACAGGTCTGGCGAGCGTTCTGATCGTCTTTACCGTGATTGCGATGGTCGCGATGCCGTGGCTCGTGCTCGCTATGGCCTCTGGGTTTCAAGGGGACGAGCGGTTTGACCTCGCGGTTCTCTACGGTCGGATCGCATTCCCCTATATCCTGTTCATTTCCCTCGCCGCACTGTTGTCGGGTGTTCTGAACTCTATCGGTCGGTTCACGGCTGCCGCCGCCGCGCCCGTATTCCTGAACATCTTTTTCGTCAGTGCTATGATCCTCGCGACCATTATGGAGTGGCCGATTGGGGACACATTGGCGTGGACCGTTCCCTTTGCTGGGATCGGGCAAATGGCGCTGGTTTGGGTTGCTGCAAAGAAGGCGGGATTTACGCTAACATTCAGCCGCCCAAAGATGACGCCCGACCTAAAGCGGCTCGCGATTATCGCGGCCCCTGCGGCGCTGGCGGGTGGTGTGGTGCAGATCAACCTGCTGGTCGGTCGTCAGGTCGCGAGCTTTTATGACGGCGCTGTAGCGTGGCTGTCCTATGCGGACCGCCTGTATCAGCTGCCCTTGGGCGTTGTCGGCATCGCGATTGGCGTGGTTCTTTTGCCTGACCTGTCCCGTCGTTTGCGCGCTGGTGACACCGAAGGCGGGCGTGATGCGTTCAACCGTGCGTGCGAGATGTCTCTGGCGCTGACGATCCCTGCGGCGGTCGCTCTGATGGTGATCCCGATCCCGTTGGTTCAAGT
>JALQVB010000163.1 GCA_023260495.1 Aquiluna sp. | reverse complement strand
CTACTCGACAGGTGTGACTATTAGTTACGATGCCAACGGTGGAACAGGCGCCGGACCTTCTAATCAGACAAAGGAATACGGTACAGATCTAACCCTTGCCGGAAGTCCGGGTGGTTTTGTGCGCGAGGGGTACAGCTTTGCAGGCTGGAACACCACCGCCGATGGCGCTGGAACTAGCTATTCACCTGGGGCCACTTATTCGACGAATGAGGCCGCCACACTTTACGCAGTTTGGGAGCCAGAGGTTGACTACGCGTTAGATCTTGGTAATGCGGCTGTATACATGGCTACCCCGGACAACTTCTTAGGAACCAACACGCCTTCCGCCTTGAGCGTCGCGATGTGGATGCGATACGACGACTCTGCGCCCGTTTCGAATGACACGGTTTTTCGAATCGGCTACAACACAGCAACTCGGGCAACGATGTACATCGACGATGGCGTGTTGGTATTCGCGCCGTTTGCATCGAGCGCAACGGCCCTGCCTTTTTCACCCGAGCCAGGAGCATGGCACCACTACGCCATGGTCTATGACGAGAGCGCTGCGGCTGGAAGTATTTACCGAATTTACGTAGACGGCGTTGAGCTGGGTGTTTTTCCAGCTGCGGACATCTCTTTTGCAACCACTGCGGAAAACAGGAGAATCTTTTTTGGTGGCTACACCCAAGGGACCATCCGTGGGCTCTTTGATGAGATAAAAATCTTTGATGACGCGCTCTCCGCTTCCGAAGTTGAGGCGGTAATGCATGCTTTCGGAGATGGTTCGGGCACAGGTGCTGCTGGGTACGACGATGCAAACCTCGTTGCCTATTACAGCTTCAATAACCAATCTGAGATTGACGTCGATACAGCGGGAGGTGCCCACAACCTCACAGTC
>JALQVB010000162.1 GCA_023260495.1 Aquiluna sp. | reverse complement strand
CGTTTTTGCTCTTCTGGCTTGCAAACCATTGCCATGGCCGCGCAACGCATCATTGCAGGGGAGGGGGATACCTACGTCGCGGGCGGCGTCGAGAGCATTTCCTGCGTCCAGCAAGAGATGAATCAACACATGGCCGCAGACCCGGCGTTGGCACAACAGGTCCCCGCGATTTATTGGTCCATGCTACAAACGGCAGAACAGGTCGCACAACGGTACAACATTGACCGTGCAACCATGGATGCCTACGGTGCACAGAGTCAACAGCGCGCCGCTGCTGCCCGCGCCGCTGGTTTGTTTGATGCCGAAATTGCCCCCATCACCGTGACGGCCGGTATCGCTGACAAACAGCGTGGCTTGATCACGAAATCGGTCACCGTATCCCAAGACGAAGGTATCCGCGAGAACACCACCCTAGAGGCAGTCGCCGGGATCCGTCCTGCGCTGCCGGGTGGTGTGATCGCCGCCGGTAATGCGAGTCAGTTCTCTGATGGCGCGGGTGCCTGCGTGGTGATGCACGAAGACCGTGTTGCCCAATTAGGACTGACGCCGATGGGCCGTTTCTTAGGCTTCGCAGTCGCTGGCTGCGAGCCCGATGAAATGGGGATTGGCCCTGTTTTTGCGGTGCCGAAGTTGCTCAAACGTTTGGGACTGCAAGTGGCGGACATTGACTTGTGGGAGCTGAACGAAGCCTTTGCCGTACAGGTGCTGTATTGCCGAGACAAGCTGGGCATCCCCGCCGATCGACTGAACGTGAACGGTGGTGCGATCGCACTGGGACACCCATACGGTATGAGCGGACAACGCCTAACCGGTCACGCCCTGATCGAAGGCAAGCGCCGAGGCGCCAAGCGGGTTTGCGTCACGATGTGCATCGGCGGCGGCATGG
>JALQVB010000161.1 GCA_023260495.1 Aquiluna sp. | reverse complement strand
CTCTCAGATACATTCAAGAATCTGCGTGGCCGCGGAAAGCTCAGTGCTGCCGATATCGACGAGACTCTGCGCGACATAAGGCGCGCACTTCTGGAAGCTGATGTGGCGCTAGATGTGGTGAAGGAATTCATTGCAAACATTCGTGAGCGAGCCCTGGGCGATGAGGTTTCTAAGGCGCTGAATCCTGCCCAGCAGGTAGTCCAGATTGTGAATGACGAGCTGGTTGCAATCCTTGGTGGTGAAGCCAGAAAGCTCAGCTTTTCCAAGACTCCTCCCACCGTCATCATGCTCGCTGGCCTCCAAGGATCTGGAAAGACCACCCTTGCTGGCAAGCTGGCCAAGTGGCTAAAGGAGCAAGGCCAGACACCACTACTGGTTGCTTGCGACCTGCAGCGTCCAAATGCCGTAAACCAGCTTCAGGTATTGGGCGAGCGCGTTTCGGTTCCAGTTTTCGCTCCCGAGGCGGGCAATGGCGTTGGTGACCCGGTTGCGGTGGCCAGGCAGGGTCTTGAGAAGGCCAAGAAGGATCAGCACTCTGTGCTGCTCATCGACACAGCCGGTAGAACCGGTGTCGATGAAGAGATGATGCAGCAGGCAAGGGACATTCGCGATGCTGTTTCGCCGGATGAACTGGTCTTCGTCATCGACTCGATGCTGGGTCAAGATGCCGTGAACGTTGCCAAGGCTTTCCGGGATGGCGTCGGGGTCACCGGCGTTGTGCTGACCAAGTTAGATGGCGATGCGCGTGGTGGTGCGGCGCTGTCGGTTGCGACGGTTACCGGTGCACCGATTCTGTTTAGCTCCACCGGTGAAGGTCTCGAGGCATTTGAGCCGTTCTATCCAGATCGAATGGCTTCGCGAATTCTGGACATGGGTGACATTCTCACCC
>JALQVB010000160.1 GCA_023260495.1 Aquiluna sp. | reverse complement strand
GCCAGAGCTCTCCGCCAGCCATCAGCCCTTGCTTCAGGTCCATGGTGCGGGTTCTTAGCTGCGCACGGAGTTTGTCTGCCCCTGCGGGATGCTTGACAATGCCGTCTTTCCATCGCTTTGCAAGCTTGAACCGCAGCGTTTCCACGCCGGCTGTCATCACGGCCTTCCCGGCTTCCTCGTACTCGGACTCAAGCTGGCCGATGCGCTGTGCGTCAAAATCTAAGATTGCAGGGTTTCGCTTTACCGTCGCCTCAAGGGCCGATTGCCACCATGCCAGTTCTAGCTCTTGGTGCACAGCAATCCGAGATGGTCCAATCTTGGCCAGTTCGCGATAGAAAGCGCCGAGTCCCGATTCCTCAAGCTTCTCGACGATTGGCTTGCGCTCCATGTAGCGATCTAGCAGCGTGGTTTGCTGCGCCAACTCTTCGAGCTTTTTGCCCAAATCAGCAAAGTTCATTCGCGACAGCAACGGGTTATCGGGGTTTGGGTCAAGGTGACGCTGCAACAGATCAACCGTAGAGGTGACTAGTTCGAACTTGCCCTGAACATCGGCCAACCCGAGCGGAACTGCTGGCGGGGCGTGGCTGGTGTTTTCTTCGCTCCAGATATCTTGCTGCTGCTGAGCCTGCACCAGCGCCACATGCATGTTAGGAACCGAGCTACCTGGGCGGACATACTCTTTGGCCAGCTTGCGGAATCGTCTGCGCTGCGCACCAGAGAGGTCGCCGCGCTCCCCTCGCGGCGCGGTGGCCGCAATCATCTCGTGCAGCGGGCGGTCGAAAATGCTCGGCAGGAACCTGTCCAGTGTCTCCCTAATGCCAAGCAGCAGACGTAGCTGCCGTGACCACTGCTCGATGTTTTCCGTTGGCTTTAGGTTCTGATCGGTTAGG
>JALQVB010000015.1:8866-16552 GCA_023260495.1 Aquiluna sp. | reverse complement strand
TCATCCAGGAGCTGAACCTCGGCCGTTGGGGAAGGGTGCGTCCGGAGGCGAGCTATCGCGAATCATGCTCGCAATAGAGCTGGTGCTGGCCTCCGGTCAAGAGCTACCCACCATGATTTTTGACGAGGTTGATGCCGGAGTGGGCGGTGCTGCCGCCGTTGAGCTGGGACGCCGACTCAAGGAGCTCTCCAAATCGACTCAGGTAATCGTGGTCACTCACCTGCCGCAGATTGCCGCCTTTGCCGATCGCCAAATCGGTGTCTTCAAGAACTCCTCCGGGGAAATAACCAGTTCTTCGGTGCGAGAGTTGGTGGGCCCCGAAAGGGAATCCGAGCTGGCACGAATGCTCTCGGGCAACCCTGATTCCGAGGTCGCGCTGACCCATGCGCGAGAACTGCTAAATTCGCCCAACTAATTTCATGTTGCACTGCGGGTTACACCCTGCTTGGTGATAGATTGAAGTTCCATGGCCGATAGCTCTGGAATCCCAAGACACATCTTTGTAACTGGCGGAGTCGCCTCATCTTTGGGTAAGGGCCTGACGGCAGCATCCCTCGGAAATCTTCTTCGTGCACGAGGCCTTAAGGTCGTAATGCAGAAGCTCGACCCCTATCTAAATGTTGATCCGGGAACGATGAACCCGTTTCAGCATGGTGAAGTTTTTGTGACCGACGACGGGGCTGAAACCGATCTTGACATCGGCCACTACGAGCGCTTTTTAGACATTAATCTCAGTGCCGCTGCAAACGTAACCACCGGACAGGCCTACTCCACTGTGATTGCCAAGGAGCGCCGCGGTGAGTATTTGGGTGACACCGTGCAGGTTATCCCGCACATCACCGATGAGCTGAAGTACCGCATGAGGCTGCAGGCTAATTTGGACCCAAAGCCCGATGTCATCATCACCGAAATTGGCGGCACCGTCGGCGATATTGAGTCGCAGCCCTTTATGGAAGCTGCCCGCCAGGTGCGCCAGGATGTCGGCCGAGATCGGGTCTTCTTTGTACACGTAACTCTGGTGCCGTATTTGGTTCCTTCGGGTGAGCTGAAGACCAAGCCAACCCAGCACTCGGTTGCAATGTTGCGCTCGCTTGGAATTCAGCCCGACGCCATTGTTTGCCGCTCCGACCGTGATCTACCAGATGCCATTAAGAACAAGATCGCATCGATGTGCGACGTTGATCGCGATGCGGTGGTCACAGCAGCCGATGCAGCCAGCATCTATGACATCCCCAAGGTGTTGCATTCCGAAGGACTAGATAGCTACATCATCCGCGCCCTCGGGCTCGAGGCTGGTGAAGTTGACTGGTCCAACTGGCAGCCGGTGCTTGATGCGGTGCATCACCCTAAGCATGAGGTGAACGTTGCTCTGGTTGGCAAGTACATAGACCTGCCGGATGCCTATCTATCTGTGACCGAGGCGCTGCGTGCCGGTGGGTTTGCGGAGTCGACCAAGGTCAAGATTCACTGGGTGAAATCAGATGATTGCGAGACCGAGGCAGGAGCCCGGGAGCAGCTCGCTGACATGGACGCAATTTGCGTTCCAGGTGGCTTTGGAATTCGAGGCATTGAGGGAAAGCTCGGGGCGCTTAGGTTTGCACGAGAGAACCTGATTCCGGTGCTGGGTCTGTGCCTGGGACTGCAGTGCATGGTTATTGAATACGCCCGAAACAAAGCCGGCATCGATGGTGCGACCTCTAGTGAGTTTGATGAGGGTGCTCAGCACGCCGTCATCGCCACCATGGCCGAGCAGGTTGCACTGCTGGAGTCCTCCGAACTTGGTGGCACCATGCGGCTTGGTCTTTACGAGGCAAGGCTTGCCGATGGCTCTTTGGCCGCTGATCTTTACGAAAGCTCTTCGGCGAGTGAGCGGCACCGCCACCGCTACGAGGTAAACAACTCCTACCGGGACCAGATTGCGGCCGCAGGATTGAAATTCTCGGGAACCTCACCTGATGGTTCACTAGTGGAATATGTGGAGCTCGATCGAAGCGAGCACCCGTTCTATATCGGCACTCAGGCACACCCGGAGTTCAAGTCTCGCCCGACAAAGGCGCACCCACTGTTCCACGGTCTGATCAAAGCCGCGATTGAGCGTCAGAAGTCGCAGCGGCTATTTGACGAGAGCTAAGTCGTGACCCTGCTTGAGCGCTACCTCAGGCACCTCACGGTTGAGCGGGGACTGTCCAAGAACACCCTTGCCGCCTATCGGCGCGATCTGGCTCGGTTTCAGCAGTTCGCCGAAGCCAAAGGACTCGAACTGAGCCAGGTAAGCGCAAACGACCTGGCGGACTTTCTCACCAACTTGGAGTCGCTGAAGCGCTCATCGGCCGCGCGGATCATGGCATCGGTGCGGGGTTTCTACCGCTTCTTGGTGCTTGAGGGAATCAGGGGCGACGACCCGGCCGCAACGCTCAGAGCACCAAAGATTCCAATGCGCCTGCCGAAGGCATTGAGCCAGGAGCAGGTATCCCAGCTATTGGCTGCGAGCGGACCCGAACCCGAAGACGATGTTGTGGATCCGATTGGCCTTAGAAACAGGGCAATTTTGGAGCTGATGTATTCATCTGGTGCGAGGGTGAGCGAGATTGTGGGGCTTGATCTAGACGAGGTTTCCGATGATGGCCTGCTCCGAGTTCGCGGCAAAGGGTCAAAGGAGCGGCTGGTTCCCGTTGGTTCCTACGCCGCTCGGTCGCTGCAGGCCTATCTGGTAAGAACCCGCCCGCAACTAGCCGCCCTCAAGGGGGAGCGGGCACTGTTTTTGAACAAACTAGGCGGCAGGTTGTCTCGGCAGAGCGTCTGGGAGATTATCGAAAAGGCGGGCAGGCAGATTGACCTAGAGGTTTCTCCTCACACCCTGCGGCATTCCTTTGCCACTCATCTGATTGAAGGCGGGGCGGATGTCAGGGTGGTTCAGGAGCTATTGGGCCACGCCTCGGTGGCCACAACCCAGATTTACACGCTGATTACCGTGGACACGCTTCGTGAGGTCTATGCGCAGGCACACCCCAGAGCTCGGCGGTAGGCTATACCAAGAAAGTGGGAGGCCAGAGTGGATCTTTCAAAGAAGTCCTTTGCGAAGCCAGTCAAGCTCAAGGAGCACGGACCGGCTCGAATCATCGCGATGTGCAACCAAAAGGGTGGCGTGGGTAAGACCACGACAACCATCAATATGGCGGCGGCGCTCGCCGAGTATGGCCGCAAGGTTTTGGTTGTCGACTTCGACCCGCAGGGAGCCCTTTCGGTAAACCTGGCCTCCGATTATCAAGATGCACCAACCATCTACGATCTGATGATGTCGACCGGAATGGATCCGAAAGAGGCTATCCAGCAGACCCAGATTGAGAATCTGGACATCATCCCGGCCAACATCGATCTGTCCGCCGCTGAGATGAACTTGGTCACCGAGATGGGCCGTGAGCGTGTCTTGGATGGCATTCTCAAGAAGGTGAAGAAGGACTACGACGTCATCATCATCGACTGTCAGCCATCGCTTGGCTTGCTAACTGTGAATGCCCTCACGGCAGCTCACGGTGTCCTGATTCCAATGGCCACTGAATTCTTTGCGCTGCGCGGAGTGGCGCTGCTAGTGCAGACGATTGAAAAGGTAAAGGCTCGGACCAACCCAACGCTCGAGCTGGACGGCCTGATTCCAACCATGCACGACAACCGCACCCTGCACTCGCGTGAAGTTCTGCAGCGACTGCAGGAGGCCTTCCCTGGCAAGGTGTTCGATACCGCAATTGGTCGAACCGTTAAGTTCCCCGACGCCACCGTTGCTAAGAAGCCAATCACCGAATTTGCTCCGACCTCGGACGCCGCGGAGGCCTACCGCCGGGTTGCCAGGGAGCTGGTAAAGCGTGGCTGTGCAGCTTGAGTCTGAGGCCAATTTTCAGCTTCAGCTAGAGAACTTCGAGGGTCCATTCGACCTGTTGCTGACCCTGATCGGTCGTCACGAGCTGGATATCACCCAGGTCGCGCTCGCCAAGGTCACTGATGAGTTTCTCAATTACGTTCGTCAGCTTGATTCTGACCAGGAGCTAGAGAGCGCTAGCGAGTTCTTAGTTGTCGCTGCAACGTTGTTGGACATGAAACTAGCGAGCCTGCTTCCGCAAGGTGAGGTAGTAGATTCCGAGGACATCGCACTGCTGGAGGCAAGAGATCTTCTTTTTGCCAGGCTTTTGCAGTACCGAGCCTTCAAGGAGATTTCATCCTGGTTCTCGTCGGCCATGGACCTCGAATCGGGCCGCATCGCCCGCTCAGTCCGGCTCGAGGACCAGTACCGCAACCTTCGGCCAGAGCTGCAATGGCAGACCACCGCCGAGGAATTTGCCGCTATCGCACAGCTTGCCTTTGCTCCTAAAGAGATACCTAGCGTGGGATTGACCCATTTGCATGCTCCGCGAGTTTCCATTCGGGAGCAATCGGAAATCTTGGTTGCCAGGCTTCGCAAGGCGGGCAGGCTGACCTTCCGCGAGCTCATCGCAGACTGCGCGGACCGAGCCGAGTTTGTCGCACGCTTCTTGGGAGTCTTGGAGCTTTATAGAATCGGCGCTATTGGCGTGAACCAGAACGATCCGTTTGGTGAGATTTTGGTTTCTTGGGAGTCGGAGAGCTTTAGCGACGAGCAGCTGAGTAGATTAGGCGCTGACTATGGCAACTGATCTTTCCCTGCGCGCCGCAATTGAGGCGCTGCTCACGGTGGCGGAGACTCCGCTGAGCATTGTGACGATTGCTGGCGCTCTCGAGGTTCCAATCAACGAGGTGAAGGCCGAGTTGGAGGCTCTGCAACAGGAATACAACTCAGCCCATGACGGCACTGGCCGTGGTTTTGAGCTGCGCGAGGTCGGCGGCGGGTGGCGCTTCTTTGTGCGCCAGGTGCACGACTGGGGAGTGCGGCAGCTGGTTGCCAACGAAAACCCGGCAAAGCTTTCGCAAGCGGCTCTGGAGACCTTGGCGGTCATTGCCTATCGGCAGCCAATCTCACGGGGCCAAATTTCTTCCATTCGCGGTGTGAACGTTGACTCTGTGGTCCGAACCTTGATTTCGCGCGGTCTGGTGACCGAGCTCTACACGGACGCCGAGACCGGCGCCAGCATGTTCGGCAGCACCGAGTTGCTCCTGGAGCAGCTGGGAATCAACTCGCTCGAAGAGCTGCCGGCCATCAGCCCATACCTACCAGATCAGGATTCCATTGGATAACGAACCAATTCGCCTGCAAAAGGCGCTCTCAATTGCCGGTATAGCCTCCAGGCGCAAAGCTGAAGAGCTGATGCTTCAGGGCAGGGTCAAGGTCAATGGCAAGGTTGCCCGCGAGCTCGGCATGCGAGTCGACCCCACAGTGGACTCGGTAATGGTTGATAACAAGCCCGTGCAGCTAGACCCGGACCGGGTATACCTGGCCTTTCACAAACCCAAGGGCATTGTTTCCACGATGAGCGACGAATATGGCCGGCCCTGCCTGGCTGATTTCTTCATGGGCTACGACCGGGTTTTCAATGTGGGGCGGCTAGACCAGGAGACCACCGGAATTCTGCTCATGACAAACGATGGTGAGCTAGCCAACCAGCTTGCCCACCCAAGCTTTGGGGTGGAGAAGCTGTATGTTGCCAAGGTCAAGGGCCGGATTGAAAAGCCACAGTTGCAGCGGCTTCTGGATGGCGTGCGACTGGAAGACGGCTTTCAAAAGGCCGACAAAGTGAAGCTGGTCGACCAGAACATGACCGAGTCGCTAGTCGAGATGGTTCTCCACAGCGGCAAGAACCGCATTGTGCGAAGAATGTTCGATGCGGTTGGGCATCCCGTCATCACCCTGACCCGCAAGAGTTTTGGACCACTGCGCCTGGGGACTCTGAAGCCCGGGCAGTTTCGCGAGCTGAGTAAACTTGAGGTCAGCGCGCTGATGGCAGCTGCGCAGCAGGGTGCAAGAAATCGAGGTAAGCCGTGACGGTTAGGGCAATCAGGGGAGCTATTCAGCTCGATGTCGACGAGCGCTCCCACCTGCTGAAGTCAACGGCAGAACTTGTCACCAAGGTCTTGCACGAAAACGAGTTGGAGACCGCAGACCTGATCTCCATTTGGTTTAGCGCCACACCGGATGTCACAAGTGAGTTTCCGGCTCTAGCAGCCCGCGAGCTGGGCCTGGGGGATGTGCCGCTGATGTGCGCTGTAGAGATGGATGTCGACGGGGCAATGCCGAGGGTAATCAGGCTGATGATGCACGTCGAGACGAAGCGACCACGCAGTGAGATCAAGCACGTCTATCTGCGCGGCGCCCAGGGGCTCAGGTCGGATCTGGCACAGTGAGCCACTCGATCAAGATTGTTGGCACCGGACTACTAGGAACCAGTCTGGGTCTAGCGCTTGCGCGCCACGGAATAACAGCCGGTTTGGTCAATCAGTCCAAGGCCAACCTGCGCCTGGCGATTGAGTACGGTGCCGGCGAAGAGTTTCAGGGGGACCCGGAGCTCGTAATTGTCTGCGTTCCGCCTGACATTACTGCCGAAAAGGTAATCGAGCAGTTGGAAATGCACCCCGGGGCAATTGTGACCGATGTGGCGAGCGTGAAATCGGATATAGCTGCCCAGGTAGCAGCCGGCAGCGAGCATGCTGAGCTCTACGTTGGGTCTCACCCGATGGCTGGGCGCGAGAAGGGCGGCGTTGGCAGCGCCAGGGCAGATCTGTTTTTCGCTCGTCCTTGGGTGATTACTCCTACCGAACACAACCCGCAGGTGGCAGTCAATCGCATCCGTGATTTGGCGTTGCAGCTAGGAGCTTTGCCATCGGTGATGAGCCCAGATGCTCACGATAAGGCGGTGGCCGCGGTATCCCACCTTCCTCAGCTTTTGGCTTCGGCGCTCGCCGCCAGACTCACCGGCGTTGCAGACACCGAGATTAGTTTGGCTGGTCAGGGCCTGCGCGACACCGCCCGCATCGCTGCCTCGGACCCAGGTCTCTGGGTTCAGATTCTCTCTCAGAACGCATCCAATGTTGCGCCTCTAATTGGCGACCTAGCAACCGAGCTAAATGAACTGCACTCGAGCCTGAGCGACATAGAAGCATCCGGTGCCTTGGCAAAGATTCACTCGCTGCTTGAGCGAGGCAACGAGGGAGTGGCTCGCATTCCCGGTAAGCACGGCGGCAAGTACGTCGATTACCACCAAATGACAGTGGTCATCGACGACAGCCCCGGCGCACTGGCCTCATTGCTGACGTTTATTGGTGATGTTGGAGTGAACCTCGAAGACTTGAAACTGGAGCACTCGCCCGGAGCGCAGATTGGCTTGGTTGAGATTCAAATCATTCCCAGTGCGGCCGAACACCTGAGCGAGCAGTTGACTGCGAATGGCTGGCGGTTGGTCTAGTGGCCAAGTTTGTTGTTGCGGTAGATGGCCCTGCCGGCTCGGGTAAGTCAAGCGTTTCCAAGGCTGCTGCGAGTCGACTTGGCATGTCCTACCTGGACACCGGAGCTGGCTATCGTGCTTTCACTCTGCACGCCATGCAGAATCCCGAGCAAGACCTAGAAGCCAGTCTGGAGAGCTTCGACTATGAGATTTCGCTTGATCCAAAAAATCAAGTTGTCACTCTGGCCCAGATGGATGTGACCGAGGAGATTCGCTCTGCAGAGGTAGCTGGCAGGGTCAGCGAATTTGCTCGCCTCCCCGCGGTTCGCCAGCTGCAGCTGGA
>JALQVB010000015.1:0-8856 GCA_023260495.1 Aquiluna sp. | reverse complement strand
TGATGGGATTGTGGTTGAAGGCCGCGACATTACCACTGTGGTAGCGCCCGATGCCCAGGTCAGGGTGCTGCTCACAGCCAGCGAAGCCGCTAGGCTTGCCCGACGAGCCAAGGAAATGACCGAGGATAGCGGCAATTTGGTCAGCCGAGACGCCTCGGATTCCAAGGTTGTTGATTTTTTCAATCCGGCAGATGGTGTGACGTTGCTGGATACCACTGAGCTAGATTTTGAACAGAGCGTTGATGCGCTCGTGAAGATAATTCGAGAGGGCGGCTATGTCGGACGATGAGCTAGAGCAGGCCAATGCCCGCCTGATGCGGGAAAACCTCGACGAGTTTGAACTAGAAGACGACGATTTTGAATTACTAGATCTCGACCTAGATGACGACTATGTTCCAGAATATGTCGCCGCACCCCCTGTGCTGGCTGTAGTGGGTAGACCAAATGTCGGAAAATCTGCGCTAGTGAATCGCATCCTGGGGCGCCGCGAAGCTGTGGTTGAGGACAAGCCTGGTATCACCCGCGATCGCGTTTCCTACAAGGCCGAATGGAATGGCCGCCCAATCACGCTGGTGGACACCGGCGGCTGGGAGCTAGATGTTGAGGGAATCGATCTCTCGGTTGCCCAGCAGGCCGAGGTTGCGGTCGAGCTTGCCGACGCGGTCTTGTTTGTTGTTGACGCGCTTGTCGGCCCAACGGCATCGGACGAGCAGGTGGTTCGCATGCTCCGCTCCAGCGGTAAGCCGGTGTTGCTAGTTGCAAACAAAATTGACGATGCACACTTGGAGCCCGAGGCCGCCGCACTCTGGTCGTTGGGCCTAGGGGAGCCCTATCCGGTCTCCGCCCTGCACGGCAGGGGAGTCGCCGACCTTTTGGACGCGGCACTGAAAGTTCTGCCGGATGTCTCCAAGGTGGCACCAGATGAGTTTCTGGGACCGCGCCGTGTTGCACTAATTGGGCGCCCGAATGTGGGTAAGTCTTCGCTACTGAACAAGGCCACGGGAACCAATCGAGCTGTTGTGAACGACCTGGCGGGCACTACTCGCGATCCGGTGGACGAGCAGGTTGAGATTGCCGGCCGAATCTGGCGCTTTGTTGATACTGCCGGCATTCGCCGTCGCATGCACCGTCAGCAGGGTGCTGATTTCTACGCATCGCTGCGAACTGCAGCAGCTCTTGAGCGTGCCGAGGTTGCCGTTGTCCTGTTTGATGTGACCGAGCCAATTTCAGAGGCCGATATCCGAATTGTGCAGCTGGCCCTAGATTCCGGCCGAGCCCTTGTTTTGGCTTTCAACAAGTGGGACCAGCTCGACGATGAGCGCCGGATTTATCTGGAAAAGGAAATTGAACGGGATCTTGCCCACGTCGACTGGGCTCCGAGGGTCAATATCTCGGCGCTAACCGGGCGCCATCTTGAGAAGCTGGTTCCAGCCCTCGAGCTTTCGCTGGATTCCTGGGATACCAGAATTCCGACCGGAAAATTCAACGCCTTCCTGCAGGAGTTGCAAGCAGCCAACCCGCACCCGGTTCGCGGTGGCAAGCAGCCGAGAATAATCTTCGGCACCCAGGTTGCAACTAGGCCACCGAAGTTTGTGATTTTTGCCAGTGGCTTCCTTGAGGCCGGTTACCGCAGATTCATAATTCGTCGACTTCGCGAGACCTATGGCTTCGAGGGCAGCCCAATCGAGATTGGTGTCCGCGTGCGCGAGAGTCGAAAGCGCAAGTAGTGACCTTCATAGCCAATTTGGTGCGGGGGTTCCTGATCGGCACCGCCGAGGTGATTCCAGGAGTCTCAGGAGGAACCATTGCGCTCATCGTTGGGATCTATGAGCGGATAATCTCCTCCGCAGCCGCAGTCTCTGGAGCCATCGGAAATCTCCTTCGGCTTCGAGTCGGTGCCATTCCTTCCCAGCTGAGAAAGGTTGATTTCAAGCTACTAATACCGGTATTGATCGGCATGTTCCTCGCAATCTTTGCCGGTGCTGCCGCGCTAGAGCCGCTCTTAGAATCGCAACCAGAGGTAATGCGGGGTCTGTTCTTCGGCATGATCTTGGTCTCACTGGTAGTTCCCTACCGCATGGCCGCCAAGGCTTGGAAGCTTTCTGATTACACTCTTGGCGCAGCTGCTGCGGCGATCTCTTTTGGCTTGCTATCGCTGCCAGCTGCTGAGGCGTCGGCCCCTTCGTATTTGATTGTGTTCCTGGCAGCAGCGGTCGCAGTGTGCGCACTAGTTCTACCTGGGGTATCGGGATCGTTTCTGCTGCTTGCGATGGGTTTTTACGCGCCGACAATTGCAGCCGTGAATGATCGCGATTTTCTCTACCTTGGAATCTTTGCCCTTGGAGCCATCTTCGGTCTGGCACTTTTTGCCAAAGGTTTGAATTATCTTTTGGAATCCAGGCGCCGCATCACTCTCATGGTCATGACCGGCCTGATGCTCGGCTCACTGCGCGCCATTTGGCCCTGGCAGCTAGATGGCGGCACTCTGGAAGCTCCTTCCAGCCTTGGTCCAGCGCTCGCGATGGCAGCTGGAGCTGTGCTGGTTGGGCTAATCATGGTTTTAGAGAAAAGGTTTAGCAAAGCACAATAGACTTTGCTTCTGAAAGCGGGCTGTAGCGCAGCTTGGTAGCGCACTTGTCTGGGGGACAAGGGGTCGTCGGTTCAAATCCGGCCAGCCCGACTCTGGCATCGGCTAAAGCACCGAATGCCTTAGGTTCCGAACATTCTGAAATCGCATCCCCATTGTGGGTTCATTGGGGGACGAGCCTGGGAGGTGCTCTTACGGTGCGCTGAATAGGGTAGAAAACTAGAGGAGGCGAAATGTCAGAACAGGTATTTGAATGTCCTAAATGTGGTGGGCGAGAAATATATTTCCGCAAGCAGCGGGAGTTAAAGGGTATCGGTGGCATCTACGGAAACCGACAAAAGTTGACTCGAGCCGCCTTCTGTAATGTTTGCGATATTGAGGCAGAAGAAATGCGCACCAAGCGCGACGGAACTTTAGAGAGTGTCTACGAAGCCACTGCCAGAGGCAACAGGAATGTGGCCCGGGTGTTCCTGATCATCTCCGCTGTAGCAATGTGTTTGGCTGCGCTAAGCCTTGCAGTTCTATATTTCGAGGCTTAGCCGAATTTGATCGCCAGATCTTCCGCTTGAATCCACCTACTCCATCTGCCGTAGTCCTGAGTATGTCTATTCTTAAGTTCCCCCAGATGTTCCCCCACCCGAGCATATTTCGCTAATGTTCGCCTTTGTTCGTGAGTGTTCGCACCCTCGAAAACACTAGAAAAACGACCACCAGCGAACACCTACGAATAACCTGCACTTAACTGGGGGGACAAGGGGTCTTCGGTTCAAATCCGGCCAGCCCGACGTTTGCACCAGTCGAAATCCTTCGTGTTAGCCTGAACTAATGCACCGGGGGATTCACATTTTGATCATAGGCATTCTTCTGCTTTCAGGGTGTGCCCCGTCTCAAGAGATGCGGGTGCCAAGTTCTCGACCTTCAATACCCGCCGGCGCAAGTTCGACTGGAAATTTCCAACCCGCCCTGTCTCCAGCTTTTCAGGAACATTGGCCGGTGGATGTGTCAAGGGAAGAACTCATTGAAACTGCCCTCTACAAGCTGTTCAAGGACCTCGACGGCATCCGTAATGATGACTGCAAGATTAAACCTCTGATTTATACAAGCGAACCATTCCTCGATGAGCACCTCCCGTTACTCGAAACCATTTCTTACGGAATGGTGCAGGCCTTTTGCAGTTACTTGACCCAGGACATTCCTGTTATTGCGGGACGGTACGAATTCGTGAAAGAAGTATTAGCTTCCGAAGGCCTACCCACCGATGATTTTGGGGGAAACTGCGGCAATGAGGTGATTCAGGATTTTGCGTCTGGTTGCGCGGCCTTTGGATCAGTTTGGACCGGTATTCAGCTGGGCTCAATCCGGGAAGGTTCGGCCTTTGTTGAAGAGCGTCGCTTGACGATCGCCGCCCACGAATTGATGCACAACATCCACGATCAAATTAATCCTCGTGGTGAACCCGGACTTGGAAGCTGTCGGGGGCCAAGTAATTTTTCTTGTGCTGGACCAGTTTGGTTCTATGAAGGCGCGGGGGAGTTCTTTGGCAGAGCCATGACTCAGTACCTTGGCCTTCAGAATTACGCAACTTTCGTGCCCAACGATCGAAGTGGTTACTTTTTAGCCGGGGAGTATCTGTCCGATCTCGATTTCCTGACGACAAGAAGAAACAAAGCTTTCGGAGTTGAAAATTACTATTCAGGACAAATTGCCATGGAGCTCCTAATTGCAAATAGAGGGCTCTTGCCAGTTCTGGAAATTTGGGAAAACCTTGATCGTGGCCTCCCATTTCCTGAGGCCTTTTCAGATTCCATTGGGCTGAGTCTCGACTCTTTCTACGATATTTTTGCAACCTTCCATAATCGCATTTATGCAGAGGCTGGCTATTGCGAGGGGAAAATTGGATGCGACCCCTGGACTCCACCAACCGCTCTTCCAGACTGGTATGCCACTATTCCGGAAGGGGCTAATCAGAATGAGGGGAATCCGAACGGCCCTTCGAGCAACAGGCTTGATGAGAGCTGTGTAGAGGCTAACGAGCTTTGGTGGTCACGCTGCACCGAATTGGAATACGGTATTCCCGACAATCCTGAAAATGGCGATCATGGCTACCCGCTCGACTATCAAAGAATTACCAAAATTGACTCCTGTAGCGAGATCGAGCTCATCGGTTTTAATCTCGACGGATGGGCTGTGACCTTTGATGCCCGAGAGAAGGCTGGTGCCTCGAGGGCAACAGTGTCAACGCAGTACTACGCAGCACTGAGATACTTGGATGCGAATCTAGACGGGGTTGTTTGCAGCTCGCAAGCACCCGACTAACGCAAGGTGACCACCCATGAGCGAGTTTTGCTGGTATTCGCCTCTTTTCCTGAATGTTCGCATTCCGAAAAGTCACAACAAACTTAAGTAGTTGAGGAGCTAAGAACAACCTGCACCCAACTGTGGGGAGGGCACGGGGCCGTCGGTTCAAATCCGGCCAGCCCGACTGCATTCTTGTTAGCCTCAGAAGATGGCAAATTACAGCATCACGGAACTCGGACCGATGACTTCTTGGCGGGACCACTTTGGTGGCTTTGTTGAGGCAACGAATAAACAAGGTCGAAGAGTCGTGGATCACGAGCTCAACACTGAAATCATCGGCTTCACAGCCACGGCCTATGAGCCCGGGGAAGAGGCTGGTTACTGGCATTCTCACTCTGAGCTCGAAGAGGTTTATGTTTTCCTCGAAGGCAGAGGGCAAATGGGCTTGGATGATGAGCTGATAGAAGTTGGCCCTGGAACAGTGGTCCACGTCGGCACGGGAGTGATGCGCACCTGGCGGGCGAGGCCAGACAGCCCAACGCAACTTCGCTGGCTCTGCATTCGAGCTGGGGGAGGCCCGCTTGAGGCGATACCGACTGATGCCGAGCCAATACGTGATATCCCCATGCCTTGGTGAGGAGACGTCGTGGAGTAAAAAGTATGTGACCCTGGTCTTAGTCGCCTGAGGTGCCGTAAAGGCGATCGCCAGCATCGCCTAGACCGGGAACGATGTAGCCGCGCTCGTCTAGTTTTTCATCTAGAGCGGCGAGGTGGATTGCCACCTTGCGGCTTGGCCATGCACCAGCCAGGTGCCCCCGTACCGCCTCGACGCCCTCTGGGGCACCGATGAGACAAATGCAGGTCGCGCTCTCGGCACCACGTTGGAAGGCGTAGTCGAGCGAGTCGTTCAAGGTTCCGCCGGTTGCCAGCATTGGGTCCACCAAAATCACGTGCCTGCCCTCGAGGTTTTCAGGCAAGCGGTTGGCATAGGTCTCTGGCTGCAGGGTGGACTCATTGCGCTTGATGCCCAAGAATCCAACTTCCGCATCCGGAATCAGCTGGGTGATACCGCCCAACATCCCGAGGCCTGCACGCAGGATTGGAATGATCAGCGGGGTCGGCTTGCTCAGGCGCCGGCCTATCGTTTTGGTGACTGGTGTCTCAACCTCAATCTCCTCGGTGGCGAGGTCCTTTGTTGCCTCAAAAGTCAGCAGTGCTACCAGCTCTTCAACGAGCTGCCTAAACTCGGCACTTGAGGTGTCCTTGTTTCTAAGCAGAGATACCTTGTGGTCGATTAGCGGGTGGTTCGCGACAATGAGTTCCATTCGGACAACATTAGCGTTTTGTCGACCAGTAAAATGTAGTTTTAGACGCCGAGATCGGAGCCCCGCAGGCGAAATTACGCGGAAGGAACGATTTTGGATATCTCATTTGAGGTGTATCCACCCAGGAACCCAGACGACGGCCCCAAGTTGGAAGCCGCGATTCTCAAGCTGGCAGAGCTCGACCCTAAATTCATCTCGGTGACCTTTGGGGCTGGTGGTTCATCAACCAAAAATTCGCTCGAAGTGCTTCGGTTTATTCGCACTAACACCACCTCCATGCCTCTGGCGCACCTCACTTGCGTCGGCACCACCGAGTCGGAGGCTCGTTCCCTGGTGCATCAATTCGCAGACGCCGGCATCGTGGACTTCTTGGCGCTGCGCGGTGACCTACCCGATGGTCAGGAAGCCCCTGGCCCAGACTCCCTGGCGCGTACCGATCAGCTCGTGAGTTTGATTAGGTCCACGCAAAAGTCGTCTGGACAGGTTGCGGTGGCAGCTTTTCCAAACGGACATCCGGAGTCCGGAGCAACCAGGTCAGACCTTGATGCCCTGAAAGCTAAGCAAGATGCTGGGGCTGACTTTGCTATAACTCAGCTGTTCTTTTACACTCGGGACTACTTTGACTTTATTGAACTCGCGCGCAGCCGAGGCATCACGATTCCGATTATTGCTGGAATCATGCCGATCGTGTCAGCCAAGCGGTTGCAGCGAGTAGTCGAACTCACCGGCGAAGAAAACCCAACAGAGTTGGCCGATGCGCTGGCCAATGCTTCTTCCCCGGAGCAGCGCACTGAGGTGGGAATTGACTGGGCCGCAAAGCAGGTGGCCGAATTGCGGGAGGCCGGAATAGATGCCGTGCACCTGTACGCCTTCAACGAATATAAAAATGTCACCGAGGTGCTCAGGCGCTCCGGAGCTCGTAGCTAGAATCAGCTCATGAAGCTAAGCGCAGAGCTCAAGAGCATTCCAAATATGCTCAGCATCCTGCGATTGATTTTGGTGCCGGTTTTCCTGCTGCTATTACTCTTCGACAACTACATCTCGGCACTGATTGTTTTGGCTTTCGCCAGCTTTACGGATTGGCTTGATGGTCAAATAGCCAGAAGATTCAACCAAATAACCCAGCTCGGCAAAATTCTGGACCCCATGGCCGATCGCCTGTTTATTTTTGCGACGCTTATTGGCCTGACGCTAAACGGAAACATCCCGTGGTGGTTGGCCGTGGTAATCGTGCTGCGCGACGTGTTGCTGGCTGTCGGCACTCCTATCTTGGCTCGTCATGGTTACGGACCGCTCCCAGTTCACTTCTTAGGCAAGGCCGGCACCTTCGCGCTGCTCTACGCCCTGCCACTTTTGTTGTTGGCAGACATCTGGAGCACCGCATCGGCAATAGTCCTACCGCTTGCCTGGGCCTTTGCATATTGGGGAATCGCACTGTATTGGCTATCGGGATTTGTCTATCTTGGAGAGCTTTCCAAGCTGATTTCGCAAGAACGTAAAAAATCCTCTAGCATTTAGGTTCTAGGGGAGGTTCAATGTCCAGAACATCAGGAAGCGACGACACAGCTCGCTTTGCTGCGGATTTGATTTCCGCTGCCGCCCCTTCACTCTCCGCAGAAGAATCAGCCGCACTCGCAGCGTTGTCAGCAAGCTCCGCACTTTTGATTGTGCACCGCGGACCAGGCTTGGGCTCTAGATATCTTCTCGACCAGGACCTTACCGTCGCCGGTCGCCACCCGGATGCCGACATTTTCCTGGACGATGTGACAGTGTCACGTCGCCACGCAGAATTCCGCCGTGTTGATGGTGGATTCGAAGTTGTCGACCTGGGCTCCATGAATGGAACTTATGTTGAGGGCGAGCGGGTCGATCGCCAGCGCCTGATTAATGGCCTTGAAGTTATGGTCGGCAAGTTCCACCTCACCTTCTACTCATCTGCGAGGGATCGCTAAATGGAAAATGCAGTAAGGAAGCTGCAAGATCACCGCAAGCTCTACACAATTGGCCAGGTGCTTACCGTGCTCAAGCACGAGTTCGGTGATCTCTCTCCCTCAAAACTTCGCTTCTTGGAAGATCAGGGTCTAGTCACCCCGGAGCGAACCGAAGCTGGTTACCGCAAGTACTCGGAGCCGCAAATCGAGCGGCTCAGGATTGTGCTGACGCTGCAGCGCGACCAGTACCTACCCCTGAAGGTAATTCGGGACTATCTCGATGAACTTGATGCTGGCAGGCAGCCACTGCTGCCAAACAGTGCGACCCCACAGCTTCGTAAGGGGCAGCGCTTCTCAACCGCACAGCTGAAGGCCGAGACACTGATAAGCGACCAAGCTTTCCGAGAGGGGGCCGAGCTCGGTCTCTTTGGTGCTCAGCCACACTCTGCTCACGAGGTCGAGATCGCGTTTGCACTTGTAGCACTCGAGCAGTTTGGTATTCAGCCCAGGCACCTGCGCGGGCTTAAGTCTGCTGCTGAGCGCGAGATTGGAATCATCACGGGCGTAACCGAGCCAGTGGTTCGCAAGAAAGCCCCGGACTCGAATGCCAAGGCAGCTCACATCGCCCGCGAGATTGCTGAGCGCTTCGGAGCAATTCGGGCCCACCTGGTCTCGCAGGCCGTCGAGGAAATCGAAGGCTAGCGACACGCCGAAG
>JALQVB010000159.1 GCA_023260495.1 Aquiluna sp. | reverse complement strand
AACCCGTAGAAGCCATCGTGATGAATGCGTCAGGCTGCGGTGTGATGGTGAAAGACTATGGCCACGTGCTGGCTGATGATCCCGCGTATGCCAGCAAGGCCGAGCGCATCAGTGCCCTGACCAAAGACCTCAGTGAGTTATTGCCCGATTGGGTTGCGCCTCTGCGCGCGCGTTTGCGTAAAAACAGCGGTGCGAACGACGCGTCGGGCGCGGCGCTGCCCGTGCTGGCTTACCACCCACCTTGCACGTTGCAACACGGTCAACAGCTCCGCGGCGGTGTGGAGCAACACCTGTCGCAATTGGGCTTTTCGATTGCCGTCGCACAAACCGGCCGGTGACATTTGGCTGGGGTCCAAGGTTCCTGCACTCGACCGGTCAGTACCATAAGGGTGGGCCGCAGCAGGGGATCTTCATTCAGATAACCGGTAACCATGGCCACGACCTTGCGGTGCCGGAGCGACCATTTAGTTTCGCCGAGTTGATTTCTGCTCAGGCACTAGGCGATGCCAACGTGCTCGCCAACCACGGTTTGCCGGTGGTGCAATTTGAACTGAGCGAACCACTTCAGGGACTTCAGATGCTCGAAAGGGCTATTGCTTCGTGAGCACAAACCCGCTGAGGGATCCGGCTGATCGCAGGCTCCAAAAGATCGCAGGGCCATCCGGCCTGATCATGTTTGGTGTAACCGGGGACCTTTCGCGCAAGAAGCTTTTGCCAGCGATTTATGACCTAGCAAATAGAGGCCTTCTCCCACCGGCGTTCTCCCTGGTTGGCTATGCCAGAAGAGACTGGAGCGACCAGGAGTTTGCCGAGCTGGTCAAGGAATCCGCAAAAGCCCATGCCCGGACTAACTGGTCGGATTCAGCTTGGGAGCAGCTCGCCAAGGGAAT
>JALQVB010000158.1:299-919 GCA_023260495.1 Aquiluna sp. | reverse complement strand
AAAGACCAAATCCTGATGTCTAACAACTAATTGTTCAAATGCAGATTTATCACCAAACTGTGACTTTTTGACTAATTCTGCATTAGATATGTCATCACTGTAATTTTCAATATTAGAAATGTTATTCATTTTCTTCTATAAGAATAAATTAGAAAGTTGAATAAATCTATCTTTTTTCTCGATGAAGTTTGTGAGACCTACATGAAGAACAATATTTATTAAATTCCATACGATCTGGAACATTTGTTTTGTTCTTTGTGGTCACATAATTTTGAGCTTTGCACTCAGTACAAACCATTGTTAAAGGTGGTCTCTTGTCAGATGCCATCTTAGTATCTCCTTTTTTTGTCTTTGTAGCGGCGGGCAGACTTGAACTGCCGACCTCACGATTATGAGTCGTGCGCTCTTACCAACTGAGCTACGCCGCCTTAAGACTTAGTTTAGCCTCTGAGCCCTCTTCCGGGATTGAACCGGAGACCTCTTCCTTACCATGGAAGTGCTCTACCAACTGAGCTATGGGAGCGGATCTGGTGGAGCCAGACGGGATCGAACCGACGACCTCCTGAATGCAAATCAGGCGCTCTTCCAGCTGAGCTATGGCCCCAAAGGTTTTCATTTTA
>JALQVB010000158.1:0-289 GCA_023260495.1 Aquiluna sp. | reverse complement strand
TACAGTCTGCTCCCTTTGGCCGCTCGGGCATCTCGGCATAACAATAAAGTCTCTATAAAGTTTAGATTATAAATAAAAATTAGTGAGATGAATTTTTAAATGATTAGGATATTTTTATGGACAAAAAAATCCTCAACTTATTAAATAAGTGGAAAGAAAGCAATTTAATAACAGACTCTACCTATCAAGAAATTGTAGAATTCGAGAGTAATTCAAGCCCAACACAAAAATCAAAAGTCGCAAAAGCAATAACCTTAATTGGAAGTCTTTTTTTACTGTCGGGATTACT
>JALQVB010000157.1 GCA_023260495.1 Aquiluna sp. | reverse complement strand
GTGGTGAGTTGTACAAATCCAAATGTTACCGCCATATTTTACAAGGTCGTTAACTTTGTATCTTGTTGTACCTGTCCAATCACCTTTGTATTCAATACCTTTGTGTACGTAATTCCATTTTGATTGGTCTAGTTCTAAACCATCTGCTGTTGTTGCCGCTGAAGTGTGTCCAGTAACACAAATGTAAACTTGTCCACCATATCTTACTGTGTCGTTTGGTTTGTATCTTGTTGCTGTTTGCCATGCATCATTCCAACCAAAGCCTTTTGCAAACAATTCCCATTTTGCTAAATCATTCTGGTTACCTGCACCATCGTCACCTTCTAAACCACCAGCTTCAGTTGCTGATGAAGTGTGTTGAGTTGTACATAGGTAAACTGATTCACCGTATTTTACTAAATCATTAATTTTGTATCTTGTAGAAATTGTCCAATCACCTAAGTAATTGAAACCTTCAGAAAATAAATCCCATTTAGACTGATCTGCTTCTAAACCGTCTGCAACTAATTCTGCAGAAGTGTGTCCTGTGTTACAAAGATAAATGTAACCACCATATTTTACAACGTCATTTGGCTTGTAAGTGATGTTAACATTCCAATCACCTTTCCATTCTTGACCATCGGACATCAATGCCCAATAATTCGCAGTTAAATCCGCTTGAAAGTCGCTAGATGCTGTGTGTCCTTGGATGCCGATATAAGTTCTACCACCGTATCTTACAACATCGTCGATGAAATATTCGTTACCGGTGAACCACGCACCTTTCCAAACAAAACGTATTCTACCTAATTTAAACTCAGCCATGTGTTAATTTAACTCCGTATTAGTGTTATTTAGCATTTTATTAATTTCCATATCCGTTTGAACTGTCAATAGTTGACACAGCATCTCCTTCGTCTAAATTGACACTTGCAGTACCT
>JALQVB010000156.1 GCA_023260495.1 Aquiluna sp. | reverse complement strand
CCCTTTAAACAACAGCGATTGCTGGCCGAGGTCCAGCGGATCTGCCCGGCGGTGATTGACCTGGGCGCCCAGTCGATTCATGTGGCCATTTACGCCTCAGAGCCCAAGCCTGAACAAATCGATGCGTTGGGCGCCTTGTTGGAGCCCGCGCAGGGGGTGATTTTAGAGCTGGCGACGCCCAAGCACGGCTGGGAATGGTGGGTAACGCCTCGGATTGGGACCGTCTCTGCATGGGCGTCAAAGGCCACCAACATCGCGCACAACTGCGGCATCAACGTCACTCGCGTGGAACGAATCACAAAGTGGCAGCTGAGCTTTAAAAAATCGGTTGTCCTGAGCGAGGCGCAGCAAACGTCTATCTTGGCATTGGCACATGACCGCATGACTGAATCGGTCCTCTTTGAGCCCAGTGAGGTTCAAAGGATCGCGACGCGACAACCGGCCCCTCCGATGGAGCGGGTTGACCTACTCGGGGGCGGTCTTGCCGCGCTGTCTGAGGCAAACCAACGTTTCGGGTTGGCACTGGCAACCGAGGAAATGACCTATCTGCTGGACGCCTTCAAAGCCCTGGGGCGGAACCCGACCGACGTTGAGCTGATGATGTTCGCGCAGGCCAACAGCGAACACTGTCGCCACAAGATTTTCAATTCGGCATTCATCATTGATGGCGATGCACAGGACCAGAGCCTATTCGGCATGATTCGCAACACGCACCGGCTGCAACCCGCTCACACGGTTGTGGCCTACGCCGACAATGCCGCCGTGATGACAGGGCACACGGTGGCAGCGTTCGCACCGACGCAGCCGGACCAACCCAGCGCCTACGCCGCGAAAACAGCGTTGCGTCACATCTTGATGAAGGTGGAAACCCACAACCATCCCACCGCAATCAGCCCCTACGAAGGCGCAGCAACCGGGGCAGGCGGAGAG
>JALQVB010000155.1 GCA_023260495.1 Aquiluna sp. | reverse complement strand
GACAACCTTGTAAAAACCGCATGGGAAGAGGCAATGATCAGCAAAAACTTTGCTGGCGTTAAAGGCCTCATGACTAACGGTTTAGCAAGTCGCACTTCTGGGTCTGCTGCTGGCGTTGCAGACGGCTTCGCTTCATTTGAGACTCACCTGACATGGGCGCTGTTGGCACTGGGCATTCCCGGGCTGATCTGGCTGGCACTAGTTTGGGCGCCTGGTTTGCGAGGAGCGGTGCAGCGGGTCTTCCTGGCCGTTGCGGGTCTGCTATTTCTCATTATGACCATGATTCAGGTATTTGCGATTGCCATTCAGGTTGACAAGGTCAGCGCAGCAGATTCACGCCTGGAGCTGCCAATTCTTTTGCTGCTGGTGCCAGTGCTGCTGATGCTTGGGGTTTTCCTGGCGAAGCCCAAGGTGGTTGTGGCTCAGCGGCTGGAGGTTTCGCTACGCGGCCTGAAGATGTTCAGCTGTGCGTATTCAGAAATAGCATCGGTAGACACTGCAATGCTGCGAGGCAGAGACTTTGGCGGTTTTGGGCTTAGATTCTCCCGGGGGAAGGTGGCTTTTATGCCATCTCCGGGACTGGCGCTGCAAATTCAGACGACCGACGGGCAAACTATTCTGGTCCGTAGCGACGAAGCGGAAGATTTGGTTCAGAGAATCAAGCAACAGATGGGTAGATGAATGCGTATTCACATAGCAACAGATCATGCGGGCATGGAGCTAAGCGCCTTTCTGGTGACTGAGCTCACGGCACTAGGCCACGAAATGGTTGATCACGGACCCAAGGTTTATGACGCGCTGGATGACTACCCAGGGTTTTGCATATCAGCTGCCCAGGCGGTTGTGGCAGACCAGAACGCTGGGGTCGAAGCCCTCGGAATCGTTCTTGGTGGAAGTGGCAATGGCGAGCAGATTGCCGCAAACAAGGTAA
>JALQVB010000154.1 GCA_023260495.1 Aquiluna sp. | reverse complement strand
AGAAGGCCGTGCTCGCATCAAGGTCGTTGACCGGGAGACCATGCTCAAGGCGTCACGAGCTGAATAAGTAGCACTTAACGAACTATGGCCACCCACGGGTGGCCATAGTTGTTCAATCTGAGTTCTTAGAACTTCTCGTCAATCTCCGCAATGAGGGCTTCGATCTTGCCGCGGATCTCGTCACGGATAGGGCGGACAGCGTCCACACCCTTGCCCGCAGGATCAGCCAGAGGCCAGTCCAAGTACTTCTTGCCGGGGAAGAAGGGGCACTTGTCTCCGCAACCCATGGTGATGACGTAGTCGGAAGCAATCACTGCTTCATCGGTCAACACCTTGGGGGTTGAGTTGGTGAGGTCGATGCCTTCTTCGGCCATGACGGCAATCGCGGAAGGGTTGACCTGGTCGCGAGGCTCTGTGCCCGCAGAGAGAACCTCGATGCGGTCACCTGCAAGGTGCTGGAGGTAACCGGCAGCCATCTGGGAGCGACCTGCGTTGTGAACGCAGACGAAGAGGACGGTGGCTTTCTTATCCGACATGATTTTCTTTCTTGTTGGTGGAGTCGAGAATGGCCCAGGCCAGAACAGCACCCAGTGCTGCGCCAATGAGTTGGGCAAGAACAAAAGGCCCGATTGAGGCGGGAGAGATTCCAGCGAAGCTGTCGCTGAACACGCGACCAATGGTCACGGCGGGGTTGGCAAAAGAAGTCGAGGAGGTGAAGAAGTAGGCAGAGCCGATCCATGCTGCAACGGCGAAGGGGACAAATCCTGCGTGGTCGCGAGCAATGAGGACAAGGATGACAACAAGCAAGCCAGCGGTGGCAATGATTTCGCCGATGAAGAGCCCAGGGGTCACTCGCTCGGTTGAGGAAATCTGGATAGCGGACTGGTCAAACATGACATTGGCAAGGATTGCGCCGCCGATGGCGCCGGCAATCTGGGC
>JALQVB010000153.1 GCA_023260495.1 Aquiluna sp. | reverse complement strand
CGCTGTCTGCATCATATGCCGAAATAGGGTTTAAAAGCTGGATGCCCAAATGGCTGCTGACTGAAGCTATTCAATTACAGGGATTCGAAATAATAAAATTTTCTAATCAAACCGAAAATCATCATTGGGTTGAAATTAAAAAGCCTGGCGAATTAAAATCTATTCGCGCAAGTCAACCTTTAGCATCAATATTACCAGATCCTAATAGGAGACCTGTTGACATAGTACCTGAAAGAACTTATAATAAACAACAAAGTGATAGACTCAAGCAAATTGCAATTCAAATGAACTTAGGTTCTGCGGAAGAAATTATGCGAGATAAACACACACCACATCAATTACACGTAATGATTGAAAAAGCAAGGAACCAAAAATGAAAGACCATTTACAAGATATCGTACAACATACACATGGACTAGGAGTTATTGACCTAGTTAAAATTGTGGGCTCAGACAGTGAAACTACCTTGGAAGCAATTTCCGAAGACCGTAGTGTTATTGTACAGGCAAAATTCAAAGGAGTTGTTGCAGACTTCATTGGCACATTTGGTATGCCTAACTTGGGAAAACTGAACACTATTCTTAATATCCCAGAATATCGAGAAGATGCTAACATCACAGTTACTCGACAAGATCGAGATGGCGAATCTCGACCAGTAGGTGTTAACTTTGTTAACAAAGCAGGCGACTTTAAAAACGATTATCGTTTTATGAGTTCAGAAATCGTTAACGACAAACTTAAGGCAGTTAAGTTTAAAGGCGTTAAATGGAACGTAGACATTGTGCCAAGTGTAGCAAGTATTCAACGTTTAAAATTTCAAGCAAGTGCAAACAGCGAAGAAAATACATTTATTGCCAAAACCGAAGGAACCGATTTGAAGTTCTTCTTCGGTGATCACAGTAGTCACGCAGGTAACTTTGTTTTCCAAACAGATGTAGCAG
>JALQVB010000152.1 GCA_023260495.1 Aquiluna sp. | reverse complement strand
AAAAGTGGCCACGGAGTGTAATCACCGTAAACTTCTTTACGTAGATGATAGTTAATCAATCTACCGGCAACAAACTGATAATTAGGAGTCTCTTCTGAAATTAAGTCTGCGGCACTCTTAATAAGAGTTTCTTGAATAGCAGATGTTTTAATTCCATTATAAAATTGAATATGACTTTTAATTTCTACTTCGCTGGCACTAACGCCAGTAATGTCTTTGGTTGCCCAAAATACAACTTTGTGTAGTTTTTCTAAATCTAAAGGTTCTTTGTCGCCGTGTCTTTTTGTTACTTGAATTTGTGTCATCGATTTCTCTTACAGTAAGTTGTCTAGTCCTAGCTCTGTGCTAGTAATTATCTTTTTTAATTTTAAATTGTTTGGAACTTGTGTACTATTTACGACTTCGTCGTGAACCAAATTAAGCACATATTTCCCATCGTCAACATAAACTAAATTATATTGTTCCATGGTTGATTCATCAATATATACTCTTATTTCTATTTTTACATCATGCCTGCTCAGATACAAAGTATACATTATTCCTAAGGCTTTTGCAAGATTGCAATAGTAATTATCGTAGATTAATTCCCATGGTCCGGGAAATTCGTTTACCAAATCATAATGCAAATAGTTTTGAACATATGGCGCATAACTCCACAAATGTTCGATTTCGATCAGAGCTTGTTCAGGCGGCAATTCGGAAATGCGATTTCGAAATTCCTGCCACGTGCGAAGGCGCTCGTGCGGTAGTAGATTCCACATCTGATATTATTGTTTAAATTGCAATTGAATTAATAGTATAAGTTAATGCACATGAAGTATTAGCGCCATCGTCTCCAACTGTAGCAGAAACAACACAGACATTACTTACTTGTGTTACATTAAAAGAAAGACCTACGTTACCAATTTCGACATTGCTGTCTGTAGAATTGTTTGACGTGTGGTATTGAGTTATC
>JALQVB010000151.1 GCA_023260495.1 Aquiluna sp. | reverse complement strand
CAACGTGTTGGCTACTGAACTTCAGGGAACTGTTTCCGGCACTGAGCTCGGCCCCGAGCACGTCTTCACCGCTGTGGAGAACCTCCACAAGCGCGTGGAAGGCTCCTATGCAGCTATTGCTCTTATCGCTGGACACGGTCTGCTCGCTTTCCGCGATCCGTTCGGTATTCGCCCACTGATTCTGGGTAAGCGCCCTGCCGAGAACGGCAAGACCGACTACGTTGTTGCCTCTGAATCTCTGGTTCTGGAATCTGGTGGCTACGAAATCGTGCGCGATGTTGAGCCTGGTGAAGCGATTTTCATCACTCCCAACGGTGAACTCCACTCTCGCCAGTGCGCAGAGAACCCCATCTTGCGCCCCTGCTCGTTCGAGTATGTCTACCTCGCTCGTCCCGACTCCGTCATGAACGGCATCTCGGTTTACGAGACTCGTTTGCGCATGGGTGACCGCCTGGCTGCCACCGTTGCGCAGTATGCGCCACTGGGCGACATCGACGTGGTCATGCCTATTCCTGACTCATCACGCCCTTCAGCGATGCAGGTGGCTCGCAAGCTGGGCGTGGAATACCGCGAAGGCTTCTTCAAGAACCGTTACGTCGGTCGCACCTTCATCATGCCTGGGCAGGCTCAGCGCAAGCGCTCGGTACGTCAGAAGCTCAACGCCATGTCTGCGGAGTTCAAGGGCAAGAACGTCCTCATCGTGGATGACTCCATTGTTCGTGGCACCACCTCTCGCGAGATTGTCGAGATGGCCCGTGCTGCCGGAGCAAACAAGGTGACCTTCACCTCGGCTGCTCCCCCCGTGCGCTTCCCTCACGTCTATGGCATCAACATGCCCTCTCGTCATGAACTCATTGCCTACGGTCGCAAGATTCCTGAGATTGCTCAGGAGCTTGGTGCAGACCACCTGATCTATCAGGAAGTCGCTGACATGGAAGCCGCCATCATGGAAGGCTCCAACCTGACCGGTCTTGATGTGAGCTGCTTCACCG
>JALQVB010000150.1 GCA_023260495.1 Aquiluna sp. | reverse complement strand
AGCTCACCGATCTTCTTGGATTGCAGCGCGGTCAGCGAGGTTCGGTCAAGAATCTCCTCGATCTCAAGGCGGATTCTGGGGCTGATACGTGAAGACTGATTTGCCAGCATCGCACTGCGAGCAACCAGGTCAAATACGCTCTCGCCATTTCGCGTGGCCGGAATGGTGCCAAGGAATCCAATGGAGCCCTCAAGCTCTGTCTTGGTGAGCGAGGTGATAGAGACTCCGTCTAGCAACACAGCGCCGTCTTTGGCTCGAATTTTCCGCGCCAACGCCTTCAGCAGCGAGCTCTTTCCGGCACCATTTGGGCCGACGACGGCGGTGATGCTACCGCCGGGAAATTCCAGGTCTAAACCCTTGATGACTTCGTCCGCCGAATAGCCAGCTCGCAGAGCTTGCGCGGCTAGCTTTGATTCGGCGTCATACATGCCCTCAAGCTTAGAACCCGCTGGTCACCTCGACCGCCTTTTGCCACCTACTAAATGCCTCGCTGCGATTGGTCTTGGGGTCGAATCTGCGGGCAGCTGGGTTTACCATTCTGAGCTCATCCATAGAGCTCCAAATTCCGGCACCAAGACCGGCGAGAAGGCCGGCACCAAGCCCAGTTGATTCCAGATTCTTTGCCCTTATGACCTCGGCGCCTAAAACATCGGACTGAATTTGCATCAGTAGGTCATTCGCTGCAGCTCCGCCGTCAACACGAATCTCGGTGATGTTGCTGCCAGAGTCCTCGCCCATGGCCTGGACTACGGCCGCAACCTGAAAGGCGATTCCCTCCAGGGTCGCATAGGCGATGTTGGCATCGGTGGTGCCGCGAGTGAGTCCCAGGATGCTGCCGCGGATATCAGCGTTCCAGAATGGGGCTCCCAGTCCGGTTAGCGCCGGCACGAAAACCGCACCGCCACTGTCTCCTGCAGCTGCGGCCAAACCTTCCACCTCTGGAGAGCTGGAAATGATCTTTAGCTTGTCTCGAAGCCACTGCACGGCAGCGCCAGCC
>JALQVB010000014.1 GCA_023260495.1 Aquiluna sp. | reverse complement strand
GCCCACGAGCGCCTCATGCTGGCGAACCTCGCAACAGCGCTGTTCACCCACGGTCGCATCCAGACCACGGAGACCAAGGCGAAGCGCCTGCGCCCGCTCGCAGAGCGCATGGTGACCTTCGCGAAGCGCGGTGACCTGCACGCTCGTCGCAAGGTAATGACCGTGATTCGCGACAAGTCCGCAGTGCACAAGCTCTTCATGGAGATTGCTCCTCAGGTCGACAAGCGTGAGGGTGGTTACACCCGCATCGTGAAGCTTGGCTACCGCAAGGGCGACAACGCACCTATGGCCATGATCGAGCTTGTGCTTGAGCCAGTGACCAAGAACCCTAAGACCAACAAGGCGAAGCTGACTAACAACGTTGCCACCAACGCTCCTGCTGCCGAAGAGGCACCAGTAGAAGAGGTTGCAGCAGAGGCAGTAGCCGAAGAGGTCATAGAGGCCGTAGCGGAGGAGGCCCCAGCTGACGCTGAGGTCACCGAGGCGCCAGCTGAAGAAGAAGCTCCTGCCGAGGAAGCACCTGCCGCTGAGGCAGAGGCTGCCGAGGAAGAGCCAAAGGCCTAATTAGGATCTAACTATGACAATGCCCGCTGGATCATCCGGCGGGTTTTGTCGTTTCCGGATTGACCTAGCCTATGACGGCACTGATTTTGCGGGTTGGGCCAAGCAGCCTGGGCTCAGGACGGTTCAAGGGGACCTGCTCGAGGCACTGTCTACCATCTTTGGCCCAAGTGTCGATGGTTTTGGAATGCGGGTTGCAGGCAGGACAGATGCTGGTGTTCACGCCGGCTATCAGGTTTGTCACGTTGACATAACAAGTGAACAAATGGGTCGGCTCGGTCGAGCAACCTTCTCCGCAGCCCGGCTCGACGGCTTGCTGCGCGAAGATATTGCGATTCATAGGATTTTGCCCGCACCGGCTGGATTCGACGCACGTTTTAGTGCAATTGGTCGCACCTATCACTACGGAATCTCAGATGCCTCCTGCCGCCCTAATCCTCGACAGTCGAGGTATGTGTTATCAGTTGCAGCAAACTTGGATACAAAGCTCATGGCTCTGGCAGGCGCCTCACTCACTGGATTGCGAGACTTCGGGGCCTTTTGCAAACCCCGGGAGGGAGCAACCACAATTCGTGAGCTTAGAAGTCTGGATGTGGAGCGTGAGCCAGATGGTCGAATTCTGGTAACGCTGAGCGCTGATGCCTTTTGTCACAACATGGTTCGGTCCATAGTGGGAGCACTTATTGCGGTAGGCGCCGGAAAGCTATCAATTGAGGAACTAGCCGATATCACCAAGAAGGCACGACGAAGCAGCAGGTTCAAGGTTGTTGATCCCCGTGGACTCTCGTTGGACGGTGTCGAGTACCCCACTGATGACCGGCTTGCAGCTCAGGCCGAGAAAGCCAAAAACCTGCGCTCCAACGAGGATATTTCTGTTTGACCTATCTGTTCAAAACCCTTAGACTTGCTGCTTGGTTCGGCATGTCCGAAAAGTTTGAAACCGCGACTCCAAATGCGGAATCACTCAAAAGAAACTAACGAGGTAATTTAGCGTGCGTACTTATTCGCCTAAGGCTAGCGAGCTTAGCCACGAGTGGTTTGTTGTTGACGCCACTGATGTGGTTCTAGGACGTCTTGCATCGCAGGTAGCGACTCTGCTCCGCGGCAAGCACAAGCCAACCTTTGCTGCCCACATGGACAACGGTGACTTTGTGATCGTTGTGAACGCAGACAAGGTGGCACTGACCGGCTCCAAGCTGACCCAGAAGATGGCTTACCGCCACTCCGGCTACCCAGGTGGTCTAACCGCTACCAGCTACGCCGAGCTACTCGAGAAGAACCCAGTTCGCGCAATTGAGAAGGCGATCCGCGGCATGCTGCCAAAGAACTCCCTCGGTGAGCAGCAGCTGAAGAAGCTCAAGGTTTACGCAGGAAGCGAGCACCCACACGCTGCTCAGCAACCAAAGACCTTTGTCATTGACCAGATTGCCCAGTAAGGAAAAAGATCTTGGCTGAAAACGAAGTAATCGCAACCGAGGAGACCCCAACCTCCTTCACCACCGAGAGCGCACCAGTTGAGAAGAAGGTCCGCTCCCGTGGATCGCTAACTCAGGGTGGATCTGGCACCGGCCGTCGCAAGGAGGCCGTCGCACGTGTTCGTCTGGTTCCAGGAACCGGCAAGATCACCGTGAACGACCGTGCTTTCGAGGACTACTTCCCAAACAAGCTGCACCAGCAGCTAATCACTGACCCATTCACCGTTCTCGAGCTGCAGGGCGCATACGACGTCATCGCTCGCATCGACGGTGGTGGCAGCGCAGGTCAGGCCGGAGCGCTTCGCCTAGGTATCTCTCGTGCACTAAACGAGATTGACCAGGAGAACAACCGCCCAACCCTGAAGAAGGCTGGCTTCCTCACTCGTGACTCTCGCGTCATCGAGCGCAAGAAGGCTGGTCTAAAGAAGGCCCGCAAGGCTTCGCAGTTCTCCAAGCGCTAGTCTTTCTCCATGGCCAGGTTATTTGGCACTGATGGAGTTCGTGGCACTGCCAATCGTGAAATCACGGCCGAGCTCACGCTCAGCATTGCTCAGGCTGCTGCCATCGTTCTAGGGAAACAGGCACGTAAAGACGGCCAACGTCCGCGCGCGGTGGTTGCCAAAGACCCGCGCATCTCATCTGACTTCATCTCCTCGGTTGTTGCCGGCGGCTTGGCGGCATCCGGCGTTGATGTTTTTGATGCCGGGGTGCTACCCACCCCAGCCTGCGCCTTTCTAACCGCGGATTTAGGTGCGGATTTTGGCGTGATGATTTCCGCCAGCCACAATTCGGCTCCCGATAATGGCATCAAATTCCTAGCCCGCAATGGCTACAAGCTTCCAGATTCCGTCGAAGACGAGATCGAGGCTGCCATGGGTAAGTCGCTCACTCCGCTTGGTGCTGAGGTTGGCAGGGTAACTAGGTTCTCCGATGCCGAAGACAGGTATCTGATTCACCTGCTCGGCACAATGAAGCAGCGCCTAGAGGGTTTGAAGATTGTGATCGACTGCGCTAATGGTGCGGCCAGCGCCATCTCTCCCCAGGCATTTGCCGATGCTGGTGCGAAGGTGCTTGTGATTGGTGCCGATCCAGATGGCAACAACATAAATGCTGGTTACGGTTCCACCCACCTCAGTGCGCTGCAGGCCGCGGTTGTGGAGAACGGAGCTCACCTCGGAATTGCCCACGATGGCGACGCCGACCGCTGCCTAGCGGTGGACGAGAGCGGCAAGATCATCGATGGCGACCACATCATGGCAATCTTGGCCAACGCCATGCACGAGGCGGGGGAGCTGTCCCGGGACACCCTGGTATCGACCGTCATGAGCAACCTTGGTTTGAAGGTTGCGCTGGCGGAGCGTGGCATCGAAATGCTGCAGACCCAGGTTGGCGACCGCTATGTTCTCGAAGAAATGCGAGCCGGCGGCTACACGCTTGGTGGCGAGCAATCCGGCCACATCATCTTTTCCCAGTACGCGACCACCGGAGATGGCATCCTGACCGGGCTGCAGTTGGCCGCCCGCATGGCTCAGACCGGCAAGAAGGCAAGCGAGCTCGCCGCAATCATGTCCACCTATCCTCAGGTGCTCATTAATGTGCCGGGTGTGGACAAGAACCGCGTCGATGATGCTCAGTTGCAGGCGCTGGTGGGCGAGGCCGAGCGCGAGTTGGGTGAGGACGGCAGAGTCTTGCTGCGCGCCTCCGGCACCGAAGCGCTGGTGCGAGTCATGGTGGAGGCCAAAGAGCAGGGCGATGCCCAGAGCTGGGCGACCAGAATCGCCAACAAGGTAGAAGAGCGCCTGAAGCTCTAAATCTTTCTCAGCAGGACCCGCTCGACGCGGTGCTCATCGCCCTTTTGCATCACCAGGGTGGCCCTACTTCTAGTTGGCTCGATGTTTTCGCGAAGGTTCTTTAGGTTAATGTCCCGCCAAAAGCCTCGGGCGCGATCCATGGCTTGTGCCTCGGTCAGATCGCGAGGTAGAGGATGGAAGTAGGACAGCGGGTTAGTAAAGGCCGTCTGCCAGAGTTGGGAGAAGCGAGACAGGTACCACTTTTCAATGTTCTCCACCTCGGCATCGATGTAGATGCTGAAGTCGAAGTAGTCGCTAAGCGCGACCTCTTGGCCAATCGCTGGGGGTTGCAGCACGTTGAGGCCCTCCACGATTAGCACATCAGGTTTGGTGATCTTGACGCTCTCGCCCTCGATGATGTCGTATGTGAGGTGAGAGTAGACCGGCACCTCAACATCGCTACGACCTGACTTAATGTCTGCAACAAACTGCAGCAGGCGCTTGCGGTCGTAGCTCTCCGGAAAACCCTTGCGACCCATCAGACCACGCCGCTCTAGTTCGGCGTTGGGGTAGAGGAAACCATCGGTGGTAACCAGCTCCACCTTGGGGATGCCCTCCCAGCGCTTCATCAGCTCTACCAAAAGCCTCGAGACGGTTGATTTGCCCACGGCCACGGAGCCTGCGACACCGATGATGAATGGTGTGCGGGCAGCACGGTCGCCATAGAAGTCCACCGTGCTCTGGTGAACCTGCTGCGCTCCCTTGGCATAGATGCTCAGTAGCTGGCTCACCGGGAGGAAGACTTCGCTGACCTCTCGCATATCAAGTAGGTCACCAAGACCGCGAATGTTTTTCAGCTCTTCTTCGCTCAGCGGAGTGGGGGAGTTTTTGGCGAGCTCTTTCCAATCGGCGCGCTCAATTGCAACATAGGGAGAGCGGCTGTCTAGGCCCGGCGCTACGGTCACAAGAGACTATTTTGGCGTAGATTAGCTGCCATGTGTGGAATCGTGGGTTATGTCGGCCCAGGGTCAACGCTCGATGTTTTGCTGCAGGGGCTGAAGCGCCTTGAGTATCGAGGCTATGACTCTGCTGGTATTTCGGTAATTGATGCGGAACTCGGCCTGCAAACCAGGAAACGAGCCGGCAAGCTCGCCGTTCTAGTTGAGGACCTCGAAAGAAATCCGATCCCGGACGCTCACATTGGCATCGGTCACACTCGATGGGCCACTCACGGAGCACCGACCGACCAGAACGCCCACCCGCACCTAGGTGGTGAGCACCTAAAGCTCTCGCTGATTCACAACGGCATCATTGAAAACTTTGCTGAACTCAAGGCCGAGCTCGTCGAAAAGGGGGTCAAGTTCTCTTCCGAGACTGACAGCGAGGTGGCAGCCCACCTGGTGGCAAGAGAGTACGAGGCCACTGGAGATCTCCCCACCGCCTTTCGCGCAGTAGTCAACCGTCTTCAAGGCGCCTTTACGCTGCTGTGTATTCACCAGGACCACAAGGATCTGGTGCTTGCGGCCAGGCGCAACTCGCCGCTGGTGATTGGGCTTGGCGAGGGCGAGAACTTCCTCGGCAGCGATGTTGCTGCATTCGTCTCCCACACCAAACGCGCGGTCTCTGTCGGCCAGGATCAGATCGTTGAGCTGCGCCCTGAGAGCGTTAGCATCACGAGCTTTGCCGGAGATCCGGTAACGGTAAATGAGTTCACCATCGATTGGGATGCATCCGCTGCCTCCAAGGGTGGCTGGCCATCGTTTATGGCCAAGGAAATTGCCGACCAGCCCCAAGCGGTGGGCGACACCCTGATGGGAAGGCTGGAGTCCGATGGCCGGGTGAAGCTCAGCGAGTTTGCCGGCCTGGATCGATTGCAGGACGTCAACCGAATTGTCATCATCGCCTGTGGCACCGCAGCCTATGCCGGCGAGGTCGCAAAGTATGCAATCGAGAAGTGGGCAAAGATCCCAACCTCGGTCGAGCTGGCTCACGAATTCCGCTATCGCGATCCAATCATTGATGAGCAGACCCTGGTGTTGGCAATTAGCCAGTCGGGGGAGACCATGGACACCCTCATGGCGGTTCGCTATGCCAAGGAGCGGGGTGCGAAGGTCTTAGCCATTTGCAACACCCAGGGAGCAACATTGGCTAGAGAGTCGGATGCCACTATTTACACCCATGCCGGCCCCGAGGTGGCGGTGGCCTCTACCAAGGCCTTCACCGCTCAGATTACGGCCGGTCAGCTCGTCGCGCTATCTCTTGCTTGGCAGCGTTCTGCACTTCCCGAGAAGGAGTTGCGCTCGCTGGGGCTCGAGCTGCTAAAGCTTCCCAGAAGAGTAAAGAAAGTTTTGGATTCGGTGGAGCGAATGCGCGATCTGGGCAAGGAGCTAAAGGACGCTAAGTCGGTGCTGTTCCTTGGGCGCAATGTCGGCTTCCCGATTGCCATGGAGGGTGCGCTCAAGCTGAAAGAACTTGCCTATATCCACGCCGAAGGCTTTGCAGCCGGTGAGCTCAAGCACGGGCCCATCGCGCTGATTGAATCCGGTCAGCCGGTCATCGTAGTTGTTCCTTCGCCTAAGGGCGAGGACTCACTGCACCCCAAGGTGGTATCCAACATTCAGGAAATCAAGGCACGCGGGGCAAAGGTGATTGCCATCGCCGAGTCCGGCGATGACGAGGTTGGTAAGTATGCCGACGAGGTGTTCTTTGTGCCGGCTACTCATCCATTCATGGCAGCTCAGCTATCGGTGCTACCGCTGCAGATTTTCGCAATGGAGTTGGCTTCGGCAAAGGGCCTGGATGTCGATCAGCCGCGCAACCTTGCCAAGAGTGTGACGGTGGAGTGAATTGATTATTGGCGTTGGCGTCGATTTGTGCTCGGTGCAGCGACTGACCGGTTCGCTAGAGCGCACCGAAGCCTTGGCAACGCGGCTGTTTCACCCAAATGAGCTTGGAAAGCGAGCGGAATCCTTGGCAGCTAGGTTCGCTGCCAAGGAGGCACTGGCCAAGGCTATTGGTGATCCCAAGATTCTCAGTTGGAGCGAAATCGAGATCGTGCAGAACGAGCTTGGCAAGCCATCTTTTGTTTTCCATGGGGCTACTGCCGAGGCGCTGGCTGACAAGGGAGATTGGCGGTTTCACCTGAGCCTGTCTCACGATGCCGAACTTGCGCAGGCGTTTGTTGTGGTGGAGAGTAACTAGATGCGCGAAATTTCCATCGACCTGGCTGCCATCCGGTCAAACTACCTGGCGCTCAAGGAGCTTTGCGCACCTGCCAAGGTGATGGCAGTGGTCAAGGCAAACGCCTATGGCCACGGCATGGTGGAGGTTGCATCGGCTTTGGAGCAGGCCGGTGTCGACGCGCTTGGAGTGGCTGATTTTGCAGAGGCCACAGCGCTGCGCACAGCGGGAATCAAAACCCGCATCATGTGCTGGCTGTTGGGCGAGGACGTCGACTATCAGGCTGCTGCCGAGCTTGGCATCGAGCTTGGCATCTCCACCTTTGAGCAGCTAGAGCAGGTCCGAGCCGGAACCAGGATCCACATCAAAATCGATACTGGTCTAGGACGCAATGGCTTTTCCCCACTGGATTGGGAGAAGCTCTTTGACAGGCTTTCGGGAAACCCAGATCTTCATGGCCTGTTTTCTCACCTGTCAAACACCTCGGAGCAGGGGGACCTGCTGCAGCGCGAGCAGTTTGAGAAGGCTTTGGCGCTGGCCGAGTCGAAGGGTGTGAGGTTCATCGAGCGGCACCTAGCCGCCACCGCGGGGGCCATTAGCTATCCAGATTTCCGCTACGACATGGTGCGCTGCGGCATCGGGGTTTATGGCTTGAATCCTTTTGAGGATAGGGAGTTGCCGCTGCAGCTAGTGCCAGCCATGCGGGTCACAGCGCAGCTGATAAACGTCAAACGAGTCCCGGCGGGTCAGGGGGTTTCCTATGGATACCGCTACCGCACAGCAGCCTCCAGCTATCTGGGTTTGGTTCCGTTCGGCTACGGCGAGGGGATGCCAAGGGTCTCGGAGCATCACAAAGTCTTGATTTCGGGAAAGCTCTACCCGGTGGTCGGACGGGTGGCGATGGATCAGTTTGTTGTTGACCTCGGCGAGGATCAGTTACCAATTGGCAGCGAAGTGGTTATTTTCGGCTCGGCTCAAAACGGCGAGCCCACCGCAGAGGCGCTCGGTGCCAGTGCGGGAAGCATCAATTACGAGGTGGTCACCAGGATTGGTGGTAGGGCCAATCGGGTTTATCTAGATCGATGACTCAGTTTGCAATAAAAACCTCCGAAGAGATGGAGGAGTTCGGCCGGGCGCTCGCAGGAAAGCTTCAGGCGGGTGATTTGCTGTTGCTAGCCGGTCCTCTTGGAGCTGGCAAGACCACCCTGACCCGAGGCATTGGTGCAGGACTCGGCGCGCATGGCACGGTGCAGTCGCCCACCTTCGTGCTGGCGAGAACACACCGCACCGAGAGCGGACCCAAGCTCACCCACGTAGATGCCTACCGTCTCTCATCGGCGGTGGAGCTGGATGACCTGGATATAGATTTTGAGAACTCGATTGTCGTCATTGAGTGGGCCAGGGACTTTCTAGATGGCTACGCCGATAACTACCTGGGGATTGAGATAGATCGTTCCAGTGAGGACGATGTCAGATTATTGACGCTAAGTCCACATGGCGAGCGCTGGCAGGGGGTGGATTTTGCTGATCTCAATTGACACCTCGGCTGGAACTTCGGTGGCAATCTTTGACGGCCCTAGTCTGCTGTCCTTCGTTAGCTTTGAAGATCCCTTTGGCCACGCCGAAAACATTGGCAGTGCGATTGAGGCGGCGCTCGCCGAGGCGGGAATCACCCGGCAGGAGTTGAGCGCCGTTGCCGTTGGTCGCGGCCCGGCTCCCTACACCGGTCTCAGGGTGGGCATTGCCGCCGCGCAGCTTTTGGCCCGCAGTCTTTCTTTGCCTCTGAACGGAGTCATGGTGCTGGACGCAATAGCTTTTGGGAAATCGGGAAAGATTTTGGTCACCACCGATGCCAAGCGCAAGGAGCTGTTTGCTGCTTGGTATGAAGATGGAAAACGAACCGGCGGGCCCGAGGTAATCTCCCCAGATCGGCTTGCTGATTTTCCCGAGTTCGAGCAGCTAGCTGTTTCTGCCGACGCCGCGATGGTGGGCAGCTTCGCGGTTGCGGCAGCGAGCTCGGGTATTGATCTTGGGCAGACTGATGCAATCTATCTGCGCTCGCCAGATGTCACCCCGTCGAAGGGGAAGCGGGTGAGTGGCTAGTGGAGATTCGCAATCTCAGCGTTGAAGACCTTCAGGCTCTCATGAGGCTGGAGCGAGAGGTATTTGCGGCTGAAGCTTGGAGCGAAAGCGGAATGCTCTCCGAAATTACCGCCGCGCATTCCTATTACATAGGAGCTGTGGAGGGTGAGCTGGTTGGCTACGCCGGACTTCGCATTTCGCCATTGGACCATTCGGCCGATGTGCAGACCATTGCTGTTGCACAGCAAGCAAGGGGCAGCGGTCTCGGCCGAAGGCTCATGGAGCAGCTTTTGGCAAAGGCGAAATCCGCGGGCTCTGAGCAGGTATTCCTTGAGGTCAAGAGCAGCAATGACGTTGCAATTTCGCTCTATAAGTCGCTTGGGTTCGAGCAGATTGATGTGCGGAAGCGCTACTACCAACCCTCTGGTGAAGACGCCCTGGTGATGCGGCTCAAGATTCGCCAGCCCATCGTGCTCGGCATTGAGTCAACCTGTGATGAGACCGGTGTTGGCATAGTGCAGGGAAACAGGCTGCTGGCCAATGCGCTAAACAGCTCGATGGACTTGCATGCGAAGTACGGCGGAGTGGTGCCCGAGGTTGCTGCCAGGGCGCATCTTGAGGCCATTGGCCCCACATTAGATGCCGCACTAGATGAGGCCGGAATCTCGCTCGATAGTGTTGATGCCATTTCGGTTGCAAATGGCCCTGGTCTAGCTGGAGCACTGATGGTGGGAATTGGTGCAGCCAAAGGCTTGGCAGTTGCAACCGGCAAGCCAATCTATGCGGTCAACCATCTAGTTGGGCACGTCGGCGCCGATGTTCTGGAGCGAGGCTCGGTTGAGCTTCCTACCATCGCGCTACTGGTCTCCGGTGGCCACACATCCCTGCTGCTGGTTCGAGATCTCCTGGACGATGTTGAGCTCTTGGGCGAGACCATCGACGATGCAGCCGGGGAAGCCTTCGACAAGGTGGCAAGGGTGCTCGACCTTCCCTATCCGGGGGGTCCGCAGATTGACAAGCTTGCGACCGAGGGTAATCCGAGCGCTATCCGATTCCCGCGCGGGCTGACTCTCCCTAAAGACCTAGAGCGAAACAAGTACAACTTCAGCTTCTCGGGGCTGAAGACCGCGGTGGCTCGACATGTGGAGAAGCATCAGGACGCTGGCGAAGAGTTCAACGCGGCCGATGTTGCAGCCAGCTTCCGCGAGGCAGTGGTGGATGTCCTTTTGACTAAGGCGCTTTGGGCCTGCGAGGAGTTTGGTGTGCCAAGGCTGCTGCTGGGTGGCGGAGTCGTGGCCAATGCTAGATTGCGCGAGGAGGCAGAGCGGCGTTGCGCTGAGCGCGGTGTCGAGCTTCGCATCCCTAGATTCTCACTCTGCACTGACAATGGCGCCATGATTGCAGCTTTGGGCTCACAGCTCGTGATGGCGGGGCGTGAACCAAGTGCCATTAGTTTTGGTGCTGAGTCCACATTGCCAGTAACCGTTGTGCAAACTCCCTAGCTTTTCCCAGTCTGTTTGGCGGCTTTGCCCAGCTTGCCTTGGTTGGCTTATTTCACGCCAAGGAAAGGTTAGAAATGGCTGCAAGCAAGAAAGAGGAGCCACAGGAAGTGGCCTCAGAAAACCAAACTGCAATTATTGAAGAAGTAAAGAAGGAACGCTTCGACTTCAGAAGCCTGAACACCCTAGCGGTTGTCTCGCTGGCTTCGGCTTTGACCAGCATTGGTGCCGTCATGGCCATCATTACCGGCCACATATCGCTCGCTCAGATCAGGCGCAGCGATGAGAACGGCAAGCCTCTAGCGCTGACCGGTCTGATCCTCGGATATGCGACTGTGGCATTTTGGATTATTTTGTTCGCTTCTGGTGTTCTACTCAGAGCACGGGTCTTCTCAGACTTCTCTGGACTCCAGCCAGATTGGATTGAGATGCACGAGTTCGGTGACGGATTCGGTGGGCGCGGGCGCTAGGAGAGCCACCTAGCACTCGTTGCAGACAAGTGCCCTACGGGCGTCGCCCACTCTGGTGAGAATCAGGGTGGCGGCGCCCTCTCCCTTTAACTTCAATTCTTTTCGAAGCTGCGCCGGGTCGATATCGATGCCCCGCTTCTTAATTTCCAGCCGGCCTACACCCATCTCGCTAAGCCGCTTGCGCAGCAGTTTCTTGTCAATCGGCAGGTTTTCAAACACCTCAAAGCTGCGCAACCAGGGAGATGACGGCAGCTGGTTCGAACTTAGGTAAGCGATGTCCTTGGCAATTGCAGCTAGGGAGTGCTCCTGGGCAAAGGACCCAATCAGGCCAGAGCGAATCAGTGCGGGGTCCGGTTCGCTAATGAACCTACCCAGCTCGGCCAGCTGCGCAGGGAACACCTCACCGGAGAACTCGTCTACCTGGTTTTCTGAGACCATCACGGCAAATCTTTTTCCCGCTCGAGCCGGATCGATATTCCAGAGGCTCAGCTCCACCAGTTCGCGATTATGGGAAACCCAGGTGGCCTCAAGACCCTGAGGAATCAATTCGGGGGGCAAGCCTGGAGCCAGCTTCATGCCACCAGGGAACTTACCCAGCAGGCTAAAGGCAAAGTCCAGGGGAGGCGAGAAGTCTTCAGGGCCGAGCATCCGTCTGGCATCGAATCTCCCGGCAAGGTTTCGGCGCGCTGGGTCTAGCCAAACACCAGTGGTTTCGATTTCAGAGTCCTCGGCGGTGGCGTTCCGCACCTTGGCTCCATGCGACTTCAGGTTCCACCCGGCGAGCTCTGCCGTCTCGGCATCCTGCTCGATGGCAACCACCTGAAGCCCGGCCTCGCAAAAGGCCAATGAGTCAATCCCAAGGCCGCAACCCAAATCGGTCACTGAGCCAAGCTGTGCAGCGCGCTGAGCGTGATATCTTGCCACCGGCCATCTGGTTGCCTGCTCAAGACCGTTGCGGGTGAAAAGTAGTTGGCTCGCTCGCTCGCCCAGCTTGGCTTTCGCCTTTGCTCGAAGTTCCAGCTGCTGCAGCACCCAGGTGATGTCGCCAACCGCCTCGCCCTCCTTGCGTAGCTGGACATTTAGTGCTGCCAGATCAGCCACCCCGGCGTGCTGCTCAAGCAGCTCTAGGGCATGGGTAGAGATTTCACTAAGCACGGTTCCAAGATACGGCAACGCAATTGGCACTCGCCTTGACTGAGTGCTAATTTGGTTCTAAAGTTTTATCTAGCACTCGGACACCGAGATTGCTAACCACAAATCTTTAGACAAAGAAGAGGTCAAAGTGTCGGTTTCTATCAAGCCACTTGAAGATCGCATCGTAGTTCGCCCAGTTGAGGCAGAGCAGGTTACCGCTTCCGGTCTGGTAATCCCAGACACCGCCAAGGAGAAGCCACAGGAGGCCGAGGTTATCGCCGTTGGTCCTGGTCGCTTCAGCGATGAGGGAGACCGTATTCCGGTTGACGTCAAGGTCGGCGACCGCGTTATCTTCTCTCGCTACGGCGGCACCGAGCTGAAGTACGACGGCCAGGAGTTCCTGGTGCTATCGGCTCGCGACGTGCTTGCGATCATCGAGCGCTAAACAAGAATCAAACTGCATGCGGCCCGGGTAACCGGGCCGTTTGCTTTACCCCTAAGCTTTTGCTGTGCCGCAATCAAAGTCCTCGGTGGGTCTTCTCTTCGGACTTAGCGCATACCTGATTTGGGGCTCTTTCCCACTAATCATCAATGCCGCAAAATTTGCCAACCCCTTCGAGGTTGTAGTTTGGCGAGTCGTATTCGGCTTTCTGTTTGCGGCACTGCTGGTTACTGCGCTGAGGCGCTGGGGCGGAATCTGGAAACTGATTCGCAATCCGAGGAGCCTCAAGTGGGTTGGGGTTGCCTCCTTCTTCATATTTGTGAACTGGACCGTATACGTTGTAGCGGTTGCCACCGAGAACGTGATTGAGACATCTCTCGGCTACTTCATAAACCCTCTCGTCACTGTGATGTTTGCGGTATTTGTGGTTAAGGAAAAACTTCGCCGGATGCAGTGGGTTGCGCTCGGTATCGGATTGGTTGCGGTGCTAGTGCTCACCTTCGACTACGGCCGCCCACCATGGATCGCATTTGCTTTGGCGCTGAGCTTTGGAACGTATTCGCTGGCTAAGAACAAAGTCGGTGGCAAGGTGGGTGCGCTGCAGTCGTTCACCATCGAGTCCGGTCTTGTGCTGCCATTTGTTTTAGTTGGGCTCATTTTCATTGCGCAGTTGGGTCCGCTGGGGATTGCCATGGGCGGGTTCGAAGCTGGCGTCTTGGTGAGCTTCGGTATTCTCACCGCGATTCCGCTGATTCTCTTTGGAGCTGCTGCATCTCGGATTCCGCTTGCCACCATTGGCTTTATTCAGTACCTCACGCCAATCCTGCAGTTCAGTGCCGGCTACTTCATCCTGGGGGAGCCGATGCCGCCGGTTAGGTGGATTGGCTTTGGATTGGTCTGGTTGTCTTTGGTTGTCCTAACAACTGATGCCCTGCGGCGAAAGCGGCCCGACTTGCCAATTTCCGAGCAGGTCTAGCGCTGAAATAGAATCGTTATTCAAACGGTGTCATGTTCGATTTTCAACTGATTCCGTAGAAATTAGATTCTTTTAGCTTCTATTTCAATTCTGAATAGCGAGTTATTCTTCGAAATCATCGCTGTTCACTCTTGGATTTCTCGTGCCGGCGATTGTTACCGCGGGATTACATCGCATGCTTACTATGCTTTTTCCTAGCAACGCGGGTGCGAGCCCGCGTTCGCCTTTATCAATTGCAATTGCAAGGAGCAACAAATGACCGTATCAAACAACAGGTCGCGCTTCGCTAAGTCCATCTCCGCAGTCGGTGCAGTAGCACTGAGCGCAGTGGTTCTTACCGGATGTGCACCTGCAACCACTGCTGGCGGTTGTGAGCTTGGTCCAGAGGAGAGCGGCGACCTAGTTCTAAACCTAGGTTCTGCACTGCCACTGACCGGAAACCTCGCATTCCTCGGCCCACCTGAGGAAGCAGGCGCTTACCTAGCCGTTGACGAGATCAACGCAGCCGGCAAGGGAATCACCATCAACTACACCCCTGGTGACTCTGGTGACACCGACAACAAGGCCTACGACACCGAGATCCCACGTCTTCTTAACGCAGGCGTTCAGGCTGTAGTCGGTGCCGCATCTTCCGGTGTATCGCTACAGTTCATCGACCGCCTGGTCGCTGAGTGTGTGATCCACTTCTCCCCAGCTAACACCTCGGCCGCCTTCACCGACTACGACGACAAGGGTCTGTACTTCCGTACCGCGCCTTCCGACGTACTTCAGGGTGAGGTTCTGGGTAACCTAATTGCTGAGGACGGACACCAGAAGATCTCCATGATCGTTCTGAACGACTCCTACGGAACCGGTCTTGCTGGCTTCGTTACTACTGCCTTCGAGGCTGCAGGTGGTGAGGTTCTTGCTGCACCTACCTACAACACTGGTGACACCAACTTCACCAGCCAGATCTCTGAGGCTCTAGCAGGCGACCCAGACGCTATCGTTCTGGTCACCTTCGACGAGGCAAAGACCATCGTTCCAGAGCTAACCAGCCAGTTCCCAGGCGAGAACCTCTACTTCGTAGACGGTAACCTAACCAACTACTCCGAGGACTTCGCTCCTGGAACCCTAGCTGGTGCCAAGGGAACCTACCCAGGTGTAAACGAGTCGACCATTGGCGACTTCATCACCAAGCTGAACGACAGCTGGGTAGCTCGTGGCAACGAGGCTCTACAGCTGAACGCCTACGGTCCTGAGACCTACGACGCAGTTGTGCTTCTAGCACTTGCTGCTCTTGAGGCTCGCAGCACCCAGGGTGCCAACATGAGCGAGAAGCTACAGGAAGTTTCCGGTGGCTCTGGCAACGGCACCAAGTGCACCAGCTTCGCTGAGTGTGCTGACATCATCAACGGCGGCGGAACCGCAGACTATGACGGTCCTTCCGGCGCTGTTACCTTCAACGAGGTCGGTGACCCAACTGACGGTAACATCCTGATTCAGCAGTTCGACGAGAACAACGTTCCTTCCACCATCCGTGGCTAGTAACAAGTTCTAAAGAACAAAGACAATCCCCCCGGGCACTGCCCGGGGGGATTTCTTTTGCACCAACTAACGGGGTTGGTTACTTCTTATTGCGGTTTGTTGCCTCAGCGGCTGCGCCGAGCGCAACACCCAGGGCGATCCAGAGACCTAGATTGTCTGTCGCCGCCCCAATGGCAACGCCGATGGCTATACCGGCTCCAATTCCGACGCCGGTTGGTAACTTCGGCTTATTAGCTGCCAAGGGTTCCCAGGTATAGGCCAACGACCTGTGGGTCGTTCAGCAGCTCTCTACCGGTTCCTACGACCGCATCCTTGCCCTGGTCCAGCACATAGCCGCGATCGGCGATCTGGAGGCAACGTCGGGCGTTCTGCTCAACCATGATGCAGGTCACGCCAGCCTTGTTGATGTCCGATACCCGAAGAAAGGCCTCATCCTGGCGGACCGGAGACAGACCCGCCGATGGCTCATCGAGAAGCAGAACCGTTGGATCCATCATCAAGGCGCGGCTCATTGCAACCATCTGGCGCTCACCACCGGATAGCGAACCGGCTCGCTGCTTCAGCCTCTTACCAAGCTCCTCAAAGATGGAAACGACGAAGTCCAGGCGCTCCTTGTAGTGTTCTGGCTGTTGGAAGATACCCATCTGCAGGTTCTCTTCGATGGTAAGCGATGGGAACACGTTGTTGGTCTGCGGAATGAAGCCCACACCCTTGCTAACCAGCGCATTTGGCTTTAGACCAACAATGCTCTCGCCGTTTAGGGTGATAGATCCCTCACGAACCTTTACCAGGCCAAATATGGCCTTCAGAAGGGTGGACTTACCGGCGCCGTTGGGGCCGATGATTCCAATCAGCTCGCCCTTGTCGGCGTGGAAGTTAGTTCCGTTGAGAATGTTCACGCCTGGCAGGTAGCCGGCAACGAGGTCCTTGACCTCAACTACGCGCTCGCTCACTTGGCGCCTCCCTCGTCGATGATGTCGATTCTGCCGGTGACCACACCCAAATCGGTGTCCTGGTGGGCTCCTAGGTAGGCGTCGATAACAGCCTGTTCCTTCATCACGGTGTCGGCAGGGCCTTCCGCCACAACCTGACCCTCGGCCATTACGACCACCCAGTCGGCGATGTGGCGCACCATGTGCATGTCGTGTTCAACAAACAGCACGGTCATGCCCTGGGCCTTCAGGTCAAGCACGTGGTCCAGCAGCGACTGAGTAAGGGCAGGGTTCACACCCGCCATCGGCTCGTCCAGCATCACCAGGGTGGGGTCAGTCATCAGCGCGCGAGCCATCTCGAGCAGCTTTCGCTGACCACCCGAGAGTGATGCGGCAAAGTCATCCTTCTTGGCATCTAGCTTGAAGCGCTTCAGCAGCTCCATGGCCTTCTCGCCGATCTCGTCGTCTTGCTTGCGCCAGGTGCCAGGGAGTAGGGCCTTGAAGATGCTCTCTCCGCCCTGATCCTTGGCACCGAGCTTCATGTTGTCTAGAACGGTTAGCAAACCAAGAGCCTTGGTCAGCTGGAAGGTTCGCACCTGGCCCATCTTCGCCACCTTGAACGATGGCACACCAGCCAGCGAATTACCCATCAGGTGCCACTCACCAGTGTCAGGTGTGTCAAAGCCGGTTAGCAGGTTGAACAGCGTGGTCTTGCCCGCACCGTTTGGTCCAATCAGAGCCGTGATGGCGTTCTTCGGGATTTCGAGGTGGGCAACATCAACGGCGGTTAGACCACCGAAACTCTTCTTGATGTTGTCGGCAACGAGAATTGGGTCCTTCTTCTTGCAGCCAGGTGCTGGCGTGCCGATGTGAAGGTCGGTCGTTTTCTGAGGAGTTTTGTTATCGGACAAAGGTCAGCTCCCTCTTATCTCCGAAGATGCCCTGCGGTCTGTAAATGACCAAGAGCATCAGGCCAATACCCACGAGCACGAAGCGCAAAGTGGAGGCCTGCGTGGTTGATACCGGCAACACTCCAGAGAGTGAAAGCGCCGGCAGCAAATTGGACAGGAATGCCTGGATGACCCAGAAGATCACCGCTCCGATTACTGGGCCAAAGATGGTTGCCGCGCCACCGAGTAGCAAGGCGGTCCAGACAAAGAACGTGAATGAGGTCACATAGACACCTGGGGAGATGTTCTGAGCGGCGGTGTAGACAATGCCACCCAAGGCTCCGAAGATGCCACCAATAACTAGCGCCTGCAGCTTGTAGGCAAACACGTTCTTACCCAGCGAGCGAATAGCTTCCTCATCCTCGCGGATA
>JALQVB010000149.1 GCA_023260495.1 Aquiluna sp. | reverse complement strand
GCCATTATTCCCGACAATCACGAATAAACTCTTGTTGGCGGGCTCATAATTACCAAATTCCTTGTCTTGAAATTGTTGAGTTAACTCTTTTTTGATGAGTGTTTTTAGATCATCTTCTTTGGAGTTTGAGTTTTTAATTTTTTCTAAAATAAGATCAGCAAACTTTGGCTCGACACCACTTTCAAAAAGCAAATCCTCGACTTCATCAACATTGAGTTTTTTTTGAAATATTTTTTTTAAAAAGAACATTGCGTCGTCACTATTTCTCCGAGTGACATGCCTATCATCGGTATTTGATGTTTGATGTAATTCTGATCATAACCAGAAATATGATGTGTGTTTAATTCTTCAATTAAAATTTTTCTTTCATCGCTCAAGTTTTTTTTCACTAAGCTTAAAAGATTATTTCCCAAATGTCTTAAATCTTGAGCTCGTTTTTTTATAATTGATTTCTCTAATTGAGGCATTCTTGCTGCAGGAGTATTTTTTTTTGGGGAAAAAGGAAAAATATGTAAGTGAGAAATTTGATTATCATTGAGTAGATTGTATGTATTTTGGAACATCTCCTCATTTTCTGTTGGAAATCCTGCGATGATATCAGCTCCAAAAGTAATTTCTTTTCTAACCTTACGACAACGTTCTATAAAATTATTAACATCTTCAGGATTATGTCTACGTTTCATTCTTTTTAAAATCATGGCGTCACCGGATTGAATACTTAAATGCAAATGAGGCATAAGGCGTTCATTGCCTAATATTTCAAAAAAATGTTCATCTACTTCCACACAATCGATCGAAGATAATCTTAATCTTTCTAGTGACGTTTGCTGGAGAATATCGTTGATTAAAAGACTCATGCAATAGTGATGATCAAAGTCACTACCATAGTCTGAAATATCGACACCCGTTAAAACGATCTCGTTAACTCCGCTATCGACGTATCTTTTTACTTCATCAATTAAATACGAGGAGTCAAAACTACGATTATTTCCTCTCCCAAATGGTATAATACAAAAGGTGCAACGATGGT
>JALQVB010000148.1 GCA_023260495.1 Aquiluna sp. | reverse complement strand
GTCTTCCGCACGAACGAATGGGCACCTCGTGTTCTCATTGCGAACTCAAACCTCGTCGGCGACTGGGCAACCTAGCCTGAGTTCCGCAAACTCGAGGCTGAAGGTTTGACCATGTATGGCCAAATGACCGCAGGTTCGTGGATCTACATCGGAACCCAAGGCATCTTGCAGGGCACCTACGAAACTTTTGGTGCTGTTGCTCGTCAGCACTTTGGTGGCACCCTTGCGGGAACGCTGACCCTCACCGGTGGTTGCGGCGGTATGGGTGGCGCACAGCCTCTGGCTGTGACCATGAACGATGGTGTTGTTCTCATCGTGGATGTGGATGCATCGCGCCTTGAGCGTCGCGTAGAGCACGGCTACCTCGACGAGATGACTCATGACCTCGATGACGCCATTGCACGGGTACTGGCAGCGAAGGAATCCAAGACACCCCTTTCTGTGGGCATCGTGGGTAATGCAGCAGATGTTTTCACTGAGCTCTTGGAGCGCAAGGTTCCTATCGACATCGTTACCGACCAGACCAGTGCTCACGACCCCCTCTCCTACCTGCCTGAAGGTGTCTCGGTTGAGGAATGGCACGCCAAGGCAGAAGCAGACGCTGTCTGGTTCACCGAGCACTCCCGCGCTGCCATGGCCAAGCAGGTCAAGGCCATGGTTGAGTTCCAAGACGCAGGCGCCATCGTCTTTGACTACGGCAACTCGATTCGTGCAGAAGCCAAGCTCGGCGGTTATGACCGGGCCTTCGAATTCCCTGGATTCGTTCCCGCTTACATTCGTCCACTGTTCTGTGAAGGAAACGGCCCCTTCCGCTGGGCTGCACTTTCTGGTGACCCCGAAGACATTGCCAAGACCGATAAGGCAATCCTCGAGCTCTTCCCCGAGAACGAACACCTCAAGCGCTGGATCACCAAGGCGGGCGAAAAGGTTCACTTCGAAGGTCTTCCGGCCCGCATCTGCTGGTTGGGATACAAGGAACGTCACCTTGCAGGCCTGAAGTTCAACGAAATGGTCGCCTCGGGCGAACTCTCGGCACC
>JALQVB010000147.1:309-1043 GCA_023260495.1 Aquiluna sp. | reverse complement strand
GAGAGGTAAACGACGTTGACCTCGACAAGATCACTTTCTTGAAACTCCCCGTTTACGATCTGGAGGGTGATTTTGCCGGAAGGGTCGGGGTCTCGACCGAGCGTGCGACTTTACTTTTCGAGAAGCTCGCCAATGATGAGCCCCTAGTTCTTGCACAGGCGAACCTAGGACCCGGTGCTGTGGTAGCAGAGGACAGTGAGCCGGCGGAACAGGCGACCGATGCCGAGGCTGATGCTGGGACAGCCGACCCTGAGGTATCGAGTGAGGCTGAGGAAGTTTTGCCAGAGTGGGTTCAGGGCACTAACGCATCCGTGAAGAGCTGCTCAAGCTAGTTTCTCAACCACACCTGTTTTCTTATAGGCTTTCAGGGCACTGGAGACGTCGCATAGCCTGGTCGAGTGCGCCCGCCTGCTAAGTGGGTAGGGGCCCAAAAGCCCCTCGAGGGTTCAAATCCCTCCGTCTCCGCCAAGATTCTCTCCCGGTAAGCCGAGCTCTTTGACCTCTGGTTTGGGGGGTTATCTTCACCGCCCGAGTCCGTTAGACTCGGCTGTTGCACCAAGCGCCTGTAGCTCAATGGATAGAGCATCTGACTACGGATCAGAAGGTTGGGGGTTCGAGTCCCTCCAGGCGTGCTGAGACCCATCAAGAATTTCACGACTTGATGGGTTTCTTAGTTTTTGACCTGCTTTAGATACTTCGCAAGATAGCCAGAGAGAATCAGTGCTCCCGCCGGA
>JALQVB010000147.1:0-299 GCA_023260495.1 Aquiluna sp. | reverse complement strand
GGGTTTCTTCATACGCTGGGGATTCTAGGGTGGAGTAATGCGAGCTCGAAGATGGAGGTGCAGACAATGCGGAATGTTCTTGTAACCGGAGGATCTGGCAAGTTAGGCAAGTTTGTAGTTCGGCACCTTACAGAAGCAGGCTGGAATGTTACGAGCGTCGACCGAGTTCCGCATCCAGACCCAGAGGTTAGTAGCACCGTTATCGATCTGCTTGACTCTGGTTCCGTCATGGATCTGATGACAGGCACAAATGAGCGTCACGACAAACTCGATGCGGTAGTTCATTTGGCCGCTATCCC
>JALQVB010000146.1 GCA_023260495.1 Aquiluna sp. | reverse complement strand
GTCAGCAAGCCTTTTTGCCCGCCATCGAGCAGCTGATTGCAACCAAGGATCTCAAGCCAAGGGGCGTCGGCATCCTGCTCTTGCCAGAGGCGCCAGTGGCACTGTCAGATGCTCAGTTGACCGCTGACGAGTACACGATTGTGGTTGGCCCAGAGGGTGGCATATCACAGCAAGAAGTTGCGCAGTTGGAAGCTTCCGGCTTTACCCCGTATCGCCTCGGCCCCAGCGTTCTAAGAACTTCATCTGCTGGGCCAGCGGCGATAGCTGCGATTTCAGCTTTGAGTGGGGCATGGTCAGTTGAATAGGATTGCAGCGGAGGAAAATTTGGACTGCATTTTCTGCAAGATAGTGGCTGGCGAATTCGGAACTGAGTTCGTGGCTGAAAATCAGCACGCGGTAGCTTTTAGGGATATCAATCCACTAGCCAAGGTTCACATTCTTGTCGTCCCTCGCAATCACAGCTCGAACATAGCGGAGCTGGAGGACGTGGAGGAATTGTCTGAATTGTTCTCGCTGATAAGAAGCGTTGCTGCTGATTTCACGGACGGTCAATTCCGGCTGCAGTTCAACTCCGGTGAGAAGGAGGGGCAGACCGTCTTTCACACCCATGCCCATGTCCTTTCAGGTCGGGCGGTTTAGTGTCAAAACTTAGTTTTGAATTACCCGAGGTGGCACCAGTTGACCTGCTCGGTCGCGAAGACAAGCTGCTCAGACGCCTGGAGGCAGAATTTCCCCACGTTGCCATCCACAATCGGGGGCACCAGTTCACACTAGATGGCGAGGATGCGGAAGTTGACCTGGCTCAGCGAACCATCCTGGAGCTAGGTAAATTGATTACCAGCGGCATCTCTCTTGAGGAGCGCATGGTTGCCGAGACTGCGGCAATGCTGCGATCTAGTAGCGACATTCCCTCCAAGGTGTTGGGGTCCGGCGCCATAAAGACTCCGGCAAAGACCGTGCGGGCTAAGACTCTCGGGCAGCGGCAATATCTAGATGCAATTGATCAGCACACCATCACATTTGGAATCGGACCTGCCGGTACCGGAAAAACCTATCTGGCCGTTGCTAAGGCGGTGTCCGCTCTCTACGCCAAACAGGTGAGCCGCATAATTCTT
>JALQVB010000145.1 GCA_023260495.1 Aquiluna sp. | reverse complement strand
TGCCGCCGGATAGACGGGGATAGGCAATTCCGCCCAAGCCTTTGCCGCTTCCTCGTCCACCTCATCGAACAGCTCGTAATCGGGGTGGGCAAGCTGAAGCTTCCCGGAAAACAGGCCGATCTTTCCGGAGAATAGGCCACGTCGGCCCTTTGTTAGCTCCTTTGCCCGCCAGGCCTGGTTGAAAAAAGCCAGGGTCATCAGGGACTTGCCGTCGGTAATCGTGACTTCAAGAATGCTGCCACTGCGGCCTTTGGTGAACCGTGACGATACTCCAACGATTTCACCGACGACTGTTGCCATCTCGCCCACTGGGATATTCGAGATGTCGGTCAGCTCGCCTCTGGTTGCGTACCTTCTGGGGTAGTGCATCAGCAGCTGCCCGGTGGAATCGATGCCAAGGTGTCGGCTGAACGAGCGCGCCAATTTGTCACCGAGCATCTCGGCAAGTGGCCGGCCTTTTTCTAGCACTCCTATATCTTGCGAGATACCTCCGACGCTGACCACTAGGCTCACCTTGTGAGCAGGATTATTGCTGGAGATGCCGGGTCAATTCGACTGGCCGCGGCACCAAGTGGCACAAGACCCACCTCGGACCGGGTCAAGGAATCGCTGTTCGCCTCCCTAGAGGCAATGGATTGCCTAGATGGCAGCGCAGTCCTCGATCTGTTCTGCGGCACAGCAGCACTCGGTTTGGAGGCGCTATCTCGTGGTGCTAGCAGTTTGGTTGGCGTGGAGAAAAATCGACCAGCGCTGCAGGTGGCTCTGAAAAACGCGGCAGCGGTGGGAACTGCTCTGAGTGCTGCGGGTCGACGCCCCCCAATGGAGTTCAAGCTAACTGACTGCTTTGGTTATCTGGCAGGAACCGACAAAGAGTTCGACCTGATTTTTGCTGACCCGCCCTACAACCTTGAGACTTCCGAGGTTGAGCGGCTCGTTGGACTGGCTAGCAAAGTAATAAGGCCTGAAGGGGTGATTGCCATCGAGCAATCGAGCAAGGTCGGCGCCCTCGAGGCTCCCGATGCACTCGCGCTAGTGGCGCGCCGGGATTACGGCGACACCAGTGTTTTTGTCTTTAGAGCGATCGCTCGGTAGCACCGGTATAAACCTGCTGCGGCCTT
>JALQVB010000144.1 GCA_023260495.1 Aquiluna sp. | reverse complement strand
ATGTGCACCGCGGAGTTCAAACCAGACGTCACTTTCATAACCACTGCTGGAAGATCTTCGATGGGATTCTGCCATGATCGAAATCAGCAGCAGTACTGAACTACCGAGCATTCGCGAGGAAATCGAACTGCACACCGCAGATGCTCAAGTTCTGGTTGGTGAGCTGGCGCTGCCGGTGGGTAAGCCTGTTGCCAACACGCTGATCACGCTGCACCCGCTGCCTACCCACGGCGGATTTATGGACTCCCACATTTTGCGCAAGGCTGCTAACAGGCTGCCGCATTTCATTTCCTCAGCGGTGCTTCGGTTCAACACCCGAGGGACCGAGTCTCCGCGAGGGCAGTCAACCGGGGAATTTGATGGCGGAAATCTAGAGCGATACGACGTGGCTGCGGCGATTGACTTTTGTGCTGAGCGGGGTCTTCCAAGGCCTTGGCTGGTCGGCTGGTCCTTCGGGACCGAGCTAGCAATCAAGTACGGCCCAGACCACGACATCGCTGGCGCGATTCTGCTATCACCCCCTCTGCATCGGGCGACTGAGGCCGATCTGGTGCGCTGGAACGATTTTGCCCGCCCGCTTGTCGCGCTGGTTCCGGAGCTCGATGAGTTTCTTGCTCCCGAGCCAGCTAGATCCCGCTTTGCTGTCGTGCCGGCGGCAAAGGTCTTGGATTTTGATGGCGAGAAGCACTTGTGGGTGGGGGAGCGTGCCACGCGCCGGGTGCTGGACACAATCGCATCGATTGTTGCCCCTGGTTCAGCGCCGTTGCCGACCAGCTACTAGCGAAGCTGTTGCAGCGGCATCCAGACTTCTCGCACAATGAGCAGGATCGAAGCAGCTACCGGAATTGCCACAAGAGCACCGAGCACGCCCATCAGCGTGCCTCCAAGCAGCGCTGCGATTACAACAATCGATGCGGGAATTGATACTGCCTTTTTCATCACACGAGGTGAAATGAGGTAAGCCTCGACCTGGAGGTAAACCAGGTAGTAGATCAGTGCCGGAATCACATATGGCGAACCGGATAGGAAGCTGACTCCAACCACGATAATTCCGGCTGATGCCGAACCAATCAGAGGTATGAAGGCAATAACGAAGGCAAGCAGCGAGAGCAGCAAGCTGAACTGCGAACCCATGATTGTTAGGAAGATAAACAGCATCAGTCCGTGCAGCAGGGCTACCGAAGT
>JALQVB010000143.1 GCA_023260495.1 Aquiluna sp. | reverse complement strand
AACTCGACATACGCTTCGGTCTCCAGGCCCTCCACGGAAGGGTCCACGTGGATAGTGAAACCGCGGATGACACCGTCTGCCATGAGGCGGTCAACACGACGTTTAACTGCTGACGCAGAGAGTCCGATGACTCCACCAATGTCTCCATAGGCGGCTCGAGAATTCTGACGCAGCTGATCAATGATGCGACGGTCCAAGTTGTCCATGAGATGAGCTTATAAAGTGGAGAGGTGAATACGCCCCTGCGAACCCGTCTGGCGATTTCTGCGGGCAAACTCGCAGCCGCCGCTTCGAGGTTGGCTGGCCGTGGCGAAGGCATGATCATTGGTGGCACCGTCGCCCTCAAACTTTCTCCTCACGCCCTGGAAGACTTAGCTCAAGGCCGCGTTGCTGCACTGGTTTCTGCGACGAACGGCAAGACCTCCACCACACGGCTCTTGGCCACGGCGATGAGCCAAGGCGGACCAATCGCTTCTCCCACTACCGGCGCCAATATGACTGAGGGTGCTGTGTGGGCATTGGCCACCAGCGCACCCGGAGCGCAGGCAGTCCTTGAAGTCGATGAGGCCTATCTGCCCCGCATTGTGAAAGAGACGCAGCCGAAGGTTGTGCTTCTGGCTAACCTCAGCCGCGATCAGCTGGACCGCATGAGTGAAGTGGCAATGCTCGCTCGCAAGTGGCGCAAAATGAACCCTGAGGTTCTCATCATCGCCAATGCTGATGACCCCATCGTGGTGTTCGCGGCCGAGAAGGCGAAGAAGATTGTCTGGGTTGCTGCGGGTCAGGCCTGGACTGCGGACTCATCTGTCTGCCCTGAGTGCGGAACGCTTCTTTCTCGTGATGAGAAGACCTGGAGCTGCTCGGGTTGCGGACGCAAGCGCCCCACCCCCTCCTGGAACTTTGAGTGGAAGGCTGCCAAGGGTAAGACCACGGCAACTGCTATCTCCCCGACCGGCGAGAAGTTTGACCTTTCCAACCTGAACCTGCCTGGTCGCTTCAATGCGTCCAACGCCACGATGGCGTTGGCAGCGTGCAGCGAACTGGGATACAACTTGCCCAAGGCTGTGGAACTCATGTCCACGGTCTCTGCCGTTTCGGGTCGCTACGCGATTGTCCAATCCGGCGCACTGAAAGTGCGCCTGCTGCTGGCGAAGAACCCAGCGGGCTGGAGTGAACTGCTCGACATCAT
>JALQVB010000142.1 GCA_023260495.1 Aquiluna sp. | reverse complement strand
AGTGCGCTATCCAGCCTGGAAGTCGACCAACGGCAAACAGTGGCGTAAACATCTTGGCCGGGAAGCCCATGGCCTTGTAGATGACTCCTGTGTAGAAGTCAACGTTGGGGTAAAGCTTGCGCTCAGCAAAGTAGTCATCTGCAAGCGCAGCGGCCTCGAGCTGCTTTGCGATATCTAGCAGTGGATCGTCGACACCTAGCTGACCAAGGACCTCATCCGCGGTCTTCTTGACTATCTTTGCGCGGGGGTCAAATGACTTGTAGACGCGGTGACCAAATCCCATCAGTCGAATGCCGTCTTCTTTATTCTTGACCCGCTCAACATAGCGCTCCACGCTCTCGCCGCTATCGCGGATGAACCGAAGCATCTCCAGCACCGCCTCGTTGGCACCGCCATGCAATGGTCCATAGAGAGCATTGACGCCGGCGGACACCGAGGCGTAAATGTTTGCCTGTGAGGAGCCGACCAGTCGCACCGTGGAGGTGCTGCAATTCTGCTCGTGGTCTGCGTGCAAAAGCAGCAGGGTGTCCAGCGCCTTTGTTACCACCGGATTCTGCGCGTATTCGCTGGCCTGGGTGCCAAAAGTCATGTGTAGGAAGTTTTCAACCAGCGACAGCTCGTTGTTTGGGTACATGAGCGCCTGACCGAGGTTTGTTTTGTGCGCATGTGCCGCTACCACCGGCAGCTTTGCCATGAGGCGAATAGTAGAAAGTTCGACCTGCTCCGGATCCTTTGGATCCAGCGAGTCAGGGTAGAAAGTCGACAGGGCCGATACTCCGGCGGAGATCACCGCCATTGGGTGAGCGGACTGCGGGAAGGCTCGGAAGAAGTCCTTCATATCCTCGTTCAGAAGGGTGTGCTTGCGAATTCTCTCGTCGAACTCGGCTAGCTCGGTCTGTGTCGGCAGTTCACCGTAAATCAGCAGGTAGGCAACTTCCAAGAATGATTTTTGGTCAGCTAGCTGCTCAATCGGATATCCGCGGTAGCGCAGGATGCCCTGGTCGCCATCAATGTAAGTGATTGCGCTCTTAGTAGAGGAGGTGTTTACAAAGCCCTGGTCGAAAGTGCTCATTCCGGTCTTTGCCATTAGCCCAGCGATGTCAATGCCGTTCGCTCCATCGGTTGCGGATACCACCGGAAGCTCGGTTTCGTTCTCGCCCACCCTGATGAATACCTTTTGGGTTTCAGCA
>JALQVB010000141.1 GCA_023260495.1 Aquiluna sp. | reverse complement strand
TACAAGCGTATGCATTTTGTGTACTTACTGTTAAGCGTTTATAATAAGTAGTGGTTGTAAGACCAGATGGGACATCATAAGTAGCACCTGTTGCACCAGATATATTTAAAAATCCAGAAGAAGAACTTGTAGTAGAAGATTGCCATTGATACGTTATGACACCAGAACCAGAGCCATTTACAGAACTTGTAAATGCAGCAGGATCGCCGCCCGTACAAATGGTTTGATTGGTTGCTATTGTTCCGTCTACAACTGTTGTTTGAACAGTTACAAGTACTACGTTTGATGGAACCGAATTACAATTGTATCCATTTAAAGTAGAAATGGTAATTCTTCTATAATACGTACTTGTTGTTAACCCAGATGGTGGATCGTAGGTAGCATTAGTAGCGCCAGTTATATCAGACCAATTCACATTATTGGTAGAAGACTGCCACTGATATGTTACAGCACCTGCACCCGTTCCACTCACTGCATTTGTAAATGCTGCAGGATCTCCATTATAACAAATGGTTTGATTAGATCCAATACTTCCCGCTGCAACGTTGTTTACTTGTATCGTAAATGTTTTAGTAGAGCCCACACAACTTACAAGTCCACTTGTATAAGTTGGCGTAACAGTAATAGTAGCAATCACAGGAGATGATCCTGTGTTGACTCCAAAAAAAGATGGAATATTTCCAGTGCCACTTGCACCCAGTCCAATCGATGTTGTGTTGTTAGACCAAGCATAAGAAGTGGTTCCTCCAACATTTGAGGTACCAAATGTAACAGCAGCAGTTGCTGCACCATTACAAACAACTTGATTGTTGGGTTGATTCACTTGTCCATCCGGAAGTACAGTAAAAGTGTTGCTTGTTGCACTTGTTGTACCACACTCATTTGTTACGGATACTGATATAGAATAAGTACCTGGTGTAGCATATGTTAGCCCAGAAGGTGTTGCACTTGTAGAAGACGAAGGGGACGCACCCGTAAATGTCCACGCATAAGTTAGTGTACTTGTATTAGGCGCACAACTTGCAATGGTAGGTGAAGGTGTTAGACTTCCGCTTTTACAAAAATTAGCAATTGTAGCAAGTGATACTGTTGGCGGTTGCTTAACTTTTACTGTTTTTGTAATACTTGCACTACCACATGAATTGGTAATCGTTAATTTTATGGTATACGTTCCAGGTGTTACAAAACTCAATGACGGATGCTCCGAACTTGAAGATGTACCTCCGGTAAAACTCCATGAACCATTTCCTGTTCCGCAAAATCCAGAAGCATACGTTACTTCCCATAAAAATGTTGGT
>JALQVB010000140.1:1051-1308 GCA_023260495.1 Aquiluna sp. | reverse complement strand
TACTTCTCGGTTTAAATCTTTGCCCGCTCCAGCGCCCTGAGCGTGGCTCGGCCAAAAACCGCAATCACGAGCGCAACCGATACTGCCCGCACGGTATCCCAGGTGAGAGTGGAGCTGATCAAGCTAAATGTTAGAAAACTAGCGAGGTTTGACCCCAGTGAGGCCGTCTCATCGTAGGAGAGGGAGCTAGAGAGGCCAACGGCAGAGGGCCAAAACCAAAGGTTCATCAACAGGCCAAACAGATAGCTCGACACAAT
>JALQVB010000140.1:383-1041 GCA_023260495.1 Aquiluna sp. | reverse complement strand
CTGGAATCTTGAACCGGGTCAGTCTTCCGGAGATAAAACCCGCACCAGCGCCCACCCAAGCCGTGGCAAAAATCTGGAATGGCGTCCAGGGGCCGATGCCCCCAAGGAAAAGTGACGACACCAAGATTGTTGCTGCACCGAGTAGGAACCCAAAACGCACCCCGAATGCGGCCCCGCCCAAAATCACTGAGGCGAAGACAAGCTCCAGGCCGGCCACTCCCCCGGTTCCAACCCTAAGTGCAGCGCCCAGTGCTGCCATGGTGCCAAGCAGCGCCAATTGCTTGGGGCCCAATAGCTGCCCCTCGAAAAGGAAGAAGGTGACAGCGAGCAGGGCGATAGTGGCTAGGGTCGCCACTACGCCACCCAGACCAAGCGAGAGCATCTGGGAACCGGCCCAGAAGGGCCAGAAAAAAACCACTAACGCGACCAGCGAAATGACGGGGAGTAGTTGCGACTTTAGTTTCATGCCTGCGACCCTGCCTTTAGAGTCCTCAGCACCTGATTGTTCAGCTCAAAGGTTCTGCTTGCAAGGAGGGAGGCGAACTCGAGGTCGTGGGTTGCCATGATCACAGCACAGCCAGTCTCCTGGACGCAGGCAATAGTCTCGGCCATCAGATTTCTGGCCTTTAGGTCAAGCCCCTGGACCGGCTCATCAATC
>JALQVB010000140.1:0-373 GCA_023260495.1 Aquiluna sp. | reverse complement strand
TAGACAAATCAAGCGGGTGAATAGCTAGCCACCCCTCAACGCTTTCACCCAATACAGACTCAAGGGTCAATCTGGTTAGTCCCGGGGTTGCTTTGGCCACTCGATCCGCCCTGCGCAGCTCTGCACCCAGCGAATCGGTCACAAAGAAACCGGCCGGCCTATCCGGCACCAGCGCGACCGACCTAGGATCAAAGCCGCGAATCTCCGCCCCAAACACCGCGGTGCAGGCTGAATCTGAAGCAGCAATTTCTCTCAGCATGGTGGACTTGCCCGCACCGTTTTCGCCGACTATCGCCACACACTCCCCTAAGTGCAGCTCAATTCCAGCGATGGGCTCACCGGAAGGGAACTTCACCAGAACCGCCGATTGGCT
>JALQVB010000013.1 GCA_023260495.1 Aquiluna sp. | reverse complement strand
TGGGTAGGGCACGACATCTCCGACTGGTGGATGGTTGGAGTTCCATACGAAGCTGTGACCATTCCTGTTGCGGACGGAGTTGAGCTATCCGCCTGGTGGATCACACCGATTGAAGGCAACGGCAAGACCGTGATTGTCACCCACGGAATCGGAACATCCCGTCGCGACTTCAATGCTCTGTTGCCATCGGGCATGCTCGTCAAAGCCGGCTTCAATGTCTTGCTGGTTGACTCTCGCGACACTGGAGAGTCCACATGCACCGATGGTCGCCACTCAGCAGGCCAGGAAGAGTCCAGCGACTTTGCCGAGGTGGCGAAGTGGCTGGTGGCGGAGAAGAACATCGTGCCTGCATCGCTCGGCATGTTTGGAGTTTCCGGCGGAGCAATTGCAACCAGCCTGCTTCCTGCGAAGACCGACATGGTCTCGGCCTTTGCCATGGAGGGCACAATCTTTGACTTCAACGCAGCCGCCACCAGAGAGGTGGAATACCAGGGCTTCCCGGGATTCCTCTGGCAGCTGGCGCTGGCTTCGGCGCAGCTATTCCACGGTGTGAACCTTACAGAGACTGCTGTGACAGATGCCATAAAAGACGCTGGCACCAGACCGATGTTGATCTTGCATGGCGATAGTGACCAGCGACTGGACTACCAGTCATCGTTGGACTTCTTTGACTACGCGAGCTCCGTAGGAGCAAATATCACCCTGGAGACTTTCCGCGGCGCGGACCACACCGAGGGCATGCTGTCGGAGACCGAGCGCTACGCCAAGGTGCTGCAGGACTTTTTCGATTCAGCGCTCGGGTAGGTTTGGGTATTCAGCCTTTTTGAGCGAAAACTCGACCTCTAGACCTAGTGCCGCTGCGTAACTAATGATGGTTCCGATTTGGGTCGCAAGGGTGTTGCTATTTTCAAAAACAGAAACTGCCGGCTGGGTGATACTGAGTCGGTCTGCGAGCTTTTGCTGGGTCAGGGTATGCGCCGCCCTCTCCTCCACGAGCACGCTGTGCAGTTTGTACCAAGAGTCAATGCTGTTACCCAATCGGACCTCTTGAGCATTCTGGGAGGCAAAGATATTGTCTTTGGTGACCATAAATTCAAGTTTATGTTGCGCTGAGAAGTTTGTCACCAAAATGGTTTCTCAAATCTGCTAGCTGCGAGTTCGATGACTTCTTCGCGTGAGCCCCAAACGTAGACAGGTGTCCTATTCTCACTGAATTGCTCCATGGAGCGATGGTGCCAAATCGGCCAGTAGCGCCTGAAGGACTAATGGGAAGCTGTTTAGAAATCAAGCTTCACCGTTCCAGCGGAAAACTAGCAGCCAGCCAGCACGCTGCGAATGGCAGCAAACTCCCGCTCGTCTACACTCAGCTGCCACTTAATCTTCACCTGCACCCAATCCTCAACGTATTGGCAGTGGTAGCTGGCAAGCGGCGGCAGCCAATCTGCCGGGTCCTTATCACTCTTCGACCGATTGGAGCTGGCAGAGACGGCAATCAAAGCAGGTGCAAGGTCTAGGTCATTGGCATAGGCTCTGCGCGTCTCGCTAGACCATGCATTGGCCCCAGAATCCCAGGCTTCCTTGAGTGGCACCATGTGATCGACATCAAACTTTGAAGGATCATCGGTGACCTGCCCGTCATAAACCGAATACCACTCACCGCCCGTGAGGGAACAACCGCTTCCCACTAACGGGGCAACCACAGCCTCAGTAATCAACACCTCGCGCCTGGCGTCGCAGCCATCGCCATCGGCATCGACCCAGTGACGGAACAGATCCCGGTCATAGCCAGTGGTCACTTCATCTGCGATCGTCAAAGCCAATAGCAGATCAGCTAGGTCACTGCTCTCGGTGGAGGCTGGATCTGCTACAGGCTCAGCTTCGGAGGTTCGTGTCGGCTCCGATGAGGGTGAGATGGACTCTGTTACCGGCTCTTCACTTTGGCCTTGCTCCGGCTCCGCCGCTGAATCTGCAGCAGTAGTTGCCTCACTTGGCTCTGACTCGCTGCCCTCCGCCGGCTCGCTGGTGGATGGTTGCTCCGCAGTCTGTGCTGCCGTCACGGTCTGCGTCGGCGATGGCTCATCGGGCGTGAAGAGGTTGCCGATAAATCCGATCAGCAGCAAAGCGCCAACGATTGGCCCCCACCTGCGCAATGTATTAGCCCCCGATTACCCTGCTACTTCTTCGGACCAAACATGTTGCCAAGGGCACTGGCTGCCGCCGAGAACTCGCTTGGGATGAACCACACCTTGTTGGCATCTCCCTGAGCTAGTTCCTTGAGCTGCTCGATGTATTTGTATGCAAGGGCCTGGTCGGTTACCGCTGCTGCGGCAAGGGCGTCGAAGACTTTCTGGATAGCCTGGGATTCACCATCGGCCACCAGAGCCTCCGCCTTAGCATCTGCCTCGGCCTTCAAAATGGTTGCCTTTGCGGCACCCTCAGCGCGCAGAATCTCAGCCTGCTTGTTTCCTTCAGCGGTGAGAATGTCGGACTGCTTGGTTCCCTCGGCAAGCAAGATGGCGGCGCGCTTGTCTCGCTCTGCCTTCATCTGCTTTTCCATAGACTCACGCACCGACTCCGGTGGGACGATATCGCGAATCTCAACGCGGTTCACCCTCACGCCCCACTTACCGGTGGCCTCATCCAGAACAGTTCTTAGTGCTCCATTGATCTCATCGCGAGAGGTCAGAGCATCTTCTAGGTCCAGGCTTCCCACCTTGTTTCTCAAGGTGGTTACGGTGAGCTGCTCAATACCGAGCACGAAGTTGGCAATCTCGTAGGTGGCCGCCTTTGGGTCGGTCACCTGAAAGTAAATCACCGTGTCGATTTCGATTACCAGGTTGTCTTCGGTAATCACCGACTGCGGTGGGAAGTCCACCACCTGCTCGCGCAAATCTACGGTTCTGCGGACCACGTCGATGAACGGGAACACCAGGTTCACACCCGCGTTGATGGTCTTGTGATAGCGACCAAGTCGCTCCACCACGCCCGCAGTCGCCTGCGGGATGATGCGGATCGAGCGGATCAGCAGCACCGCCACCGAAATCAAAAAGACAGTGGTGATTAGGCCACCGATATCTAGGCTTGCAATCAGATCCATTTCCCTACCTCACTATCAGCGTGGCGCCGTCGATCTCTTCGACGGTGACCTTCGCACCCTTCATTCGAACACCTTCGCGCACCCGCGCGCTCCACTCTTCGCCCCAGACCTTGACTAGCCCCGCATCCTCCGAGACGTCCTGCAGCACAAGGGCTTCTTTGCCAACCAGAGCTGCCGTATTGGTCTGCTTCTCTGGATTTTGCCCCTGCCACTTGGCAATCAGGGGGCGAACAAACACAAGTGCCGCAACGGCAGCGGCAAAGAAGCCAGCACCTTGAGCCCAAAGTGGCAGGCCGAGGAGGGAAAGACCCAGTGGGACAACGGCGGCAACCGCGAGCGCCGCAAAATACAGACCATAGGTCATCAGTTCAATCACGACCAAAGCCGCAACCACAACCAACCAAACGAGTGTCATGTTGGCCCCCTAACGAGCTAGCTCTAGCCTAAGCGCAGGGACAGACAATACAAACCCGTCAGCTGCGGGCGTATTCTCTAATTGAGGAGTTCAGTAGCCCCTCGGTTAGGAAAATCTGATGAAGGTCGCAGGAAAAGTAATTGTTGTCACCGGTGCAGGATCTGGCATGGGTAGAGAGCTCACACTCGAACTGGTTCGCCGCGGGGCAAAGGTTGCCGGCGTTGACATGCGCGTGGAGACCCTGGCCGAGACCAAGAAGCTAGCCGCAGCCCTGGGTGGAACCGTCGAGACCTTCGCGCTGGACATCACCGATGCAGCCGCCGTTGCCAAGCTTCCCGCGCAGGTTGCTAAGAAGCTCGGCGAGGTCGATGGGCTAATCAACAATGCCGGGATTATCCAGAAGTTTGTCAAGGTGAATGAGCTAGACATCGAAGATGCGATGCGGGTGATGAAGGTGAACTTTGATGGCCCACTGATGCTGATCAAAGCATTCCTGCCAGGACTGCTCACCCGTCCCGAGGCGCACCTTCTAAATGTCTCTTCTATGGGTGCCTACGCCCCAGTTCCAGGCCAGAGTGTCTATGGTGCATCAAAGGCGGCCATCAAGCTGCTCACCGAAGGACTGCGCTCTGAACTCAAAGGAACTAGCGTGAACACCACTCTGGTCTTCCCAGGTGCCATCGCAACCAACATTGCTCAGAACTCCGGCATGGCAATCCCGGCCAACATGGAAGATGCCCCGCAGCAGAAGACCACCCCGGCAGATGTTGCAGCCAGGGCAATGGTTGATGCGATAGAGAGCAACAACCCAAGAATCACGATTGGCTCAGATGCCAAGTTCATGGACCGGCTGTCAAGGCTGTCGCCGCTCAAGGCGGCAGATCTGATCTATAAGCAGATGGCAAACCTTTTGGGCTAGAAACGGAAAAACCCCGGGGATCTATCCCCGGGGCAATCCTTTGCCGAATGGATTCAGGTGTTGATTACTCACCACCATAGGAGGGTCCCAATTTCTTGGAACTTGCCGGGGCTATCCGCTAAGTAACCCTGACTACATTGAAAACTTTAGGCAGGCCGTAAGTTTTCGGTTGCCAAACTCAGCATCCTGCTATGAAGCTGCCAGCTAATTCTCAGGAAAGCGCCTGAGTCACATGTTTGTAACTATGAGCCCCCGATTTGTTGGACAAAGTCCAATAGGCGTAGGCTTCCTAGGTTCACTTGATGTGAAACAAGGGGAACACAGAAAAATATGAAAAGGAAGTAATTTGTTTACTCTCACTAAAAAGGCATCGGCCCTAGCTGCAGCTGCAGCTGTTTCGGCTTTGGTGCTAGCAGGTTGTGCCTCTGGCACCACCACCGACACCGGAACCAGCACCGACACCGGTAGCGACACCGGTTCCTCGACCGCTGCTCCAGCGGACATCATTGTCGGTACCACCGACAAGGTCACCGCTTTGGACCCAGCTGGTTCCTACGACAACGGTTCGTTCGCAGTCATGAATCAGGTCTACGCATTCCTGTTCAACAGCGTTCAGGGCAATGCCGAGATGGTTCCAGATCTTGCCGAGTCAGGCGAGTTCATCAGCGAGAACGTCTTCCAGGTCAAGCTAAAGAGTGGCCTGAAGTTCGCCAACGGCAACGACCTAACCGCATCGGACGTTAAGTTCACCTTCGACCGCCAGCAGGCGATCGCCGATGACAACGGTCCTTCCTACCTACTGGCCAACCTGGTTTCCACCGAGATCGTTGATGACCTAACCGTCAACTTCAACCTCTCCGTTGCAAACGACCAGGTTTTCAAGGCTGTTCTATCCTCCCCAGCAGCTCCAATTGTTGATGAGGATGTCTTCAGCGCTGACTCGCTGACCTCGGATGACGACATCGTTGCAGGCATGGCATTTGCCGGTCAGTACGTCATCACCAGCTACAGCTTCAACGAGCTAGTTCAGTTTGAGCCATACGCGGGCTACGCCGGTGTTCTGGGTGCTCCAGCAAACGCAACCGTCACCCTGAAGTACTACGCCGACGAGTCGAACATGAAGCTCGACATTCAGCAGGGCAACATCGATGTGGCAACCCGCTCACTGAGCGCCACCAACATCGCTGACCTTGACGCCGACAGCAATGTCAACGTCATCTACGGCCCTGGTGGAGAGATCCGCTACATCGTGTTCAACTTCAACACCATGCCTTACGGTGCAACCACTGCCGAGGCCGATGCAGCCAAGGCTCTTGCGGTTCGCCAGGCAGCAGCTCACCTGATTGACCGCGACGCTCTGTCGACCCAGGTCTACAAGGGAACATACCTGCCACTGTTCAGCTACATCCCACCAGGACTACCAGGTGCCAACGAGGCACTGAAGGACCTGTACGGTGCAACTCCTGACCAGGCAGCTGCCGCAGCAGTTCTAGAGGCAGCTGGTGTTTCGACCCCGGTTACCCTGAACCTGCAGTGGAACCCTGACCACTACGGTGAGTCCAGCGCCGACGAATACGCACTGGTCAAGAGCCAGCTTGAGCAGGGTGGCCTGTTCAGCGTGAACCTACAGTCGACCGAGTGGGTCACCTACATTGGTGAGGCACTTGCCGATGGCTACCCTGCCTACCAGCTGGGTTGGTTCCCTGACTACTCGGACAGCGAGAACTACCTGAACCCGTTCTTCCTTGAGGGCGGCTTCCTAAACAACCACTTCGACAACGCAGAGGTCAACGACCTGCTACGTAACCAGGTTGGCGAGCTAGATCCTGCCACCCGTGTGTCGATGATCGAGGACATCCAGAACAAGGTTGCTGCAGAGGTTTCGACCCTGCCGCTGCTTTACGGTGCTCAGGTCGCAGCTGCTTACGCAGGTGTTGACGGAGTTGTCCTAGACGCTAGCTTCAAGCTACGTTTCGGTTCGATCACCAAGTAAGTTGATCTGGTGGGGCCTGGCTAGCTAGGCCCCACCAGCTTCACTTTCCAAGGAAACAAAAAATGGCAAAGACTGCTACCGCCGGCTCCAGCTTGCTGCGCTACCTGGGCCTTCGTTTCCTACTAATCTTTCCGACCATCTGGATTCTGGTCACGATGGTCTTTGTAGTCATGCGATTGGTTGGAGACCCAATCACCGCAGCTCAGGGCGGCAAGCTAAGCGCCGAACAGCTGCAGGAGCTGATCACCGCGGCCGGCTACGACCGGCCCATCCTGGTTCAATACTTTGAATACCTGGCCGCCATCGCCTCGGGCGATTTCGGCACCACCCTCACTAACAACCAGCCGGTTGTGGAGCTGTTGGCAACCTACGGCGTTGCCACGTTAGAGCTCGCCTTCTACTCGCTGATTGTTGCTTTCATCGTTGGCTTCCCCATGGGAATGCTGGCTGCTCGCCGCCGCGACACCGCCACCGATGCCGGCCTAAGACTTTTTGCCATCCTCGCCTACGCCACACCCGTGTTCTTTGTGGGACTGCTGCTGAAGCTCGTGTTCGCCGTTGCCATCCCGATCTTGCCGGTGGCCGGAAGGGTCGGAGTCAGAAGCGAGATTGCTCTTTCCAAGCTTGAAGATGCCACCGGCTTCTATCTAATTGACGCGATCAAGCTCGGCAACAACGAGGTGATCCTGGACGTGCTGCAGCACGCGGTGCTGCCATCGGTTGCCCTCGGGCTATTGACTGCTGGAGTGTTCCTGCGCCTGGTTCGCACCAACATGATCAGCACCCTGAATGCCGACTACATTGATGCCGCTAGGTCCCGAGGAATTCCAGAGGTTCAGCTAGTCACCAAGAACGCCTTCCGCCCCGCGTTGATTCCCATCATCACCGTGGTTGGCATGCAGATTGCACTGCTGCTCGGCGGTGCGGTTTTGACCGAGACCACTTTCGAGTGGAAGGGACTTGGCTTCCAGCTTGCCGAATACCTCTCCGCGCGCGACTACGTTGCGGTGCAGGGCATCGTTGCCCTGCTGGCCGTCATTGTTGCGCTTACCAACTTCCTAGTTGACATCATCGTCGCCCTAGTGGATCCAAGGGTGAAGTTCTGATGTTGAAGTTCCTGAGTAAATACCCGCCGCTGAAGCAGCTCAAAATGAGCTTCGGCGTGCAGCGCTTCATGCTGATTCTGGGTTTGTCCATAGTCAGCTTCTTCATCTTGGTGGCGATTTTTGCCGATTTCATCGCACCCTACGGCTTTGCCCAGTTGCAGTATGAGAACGGCGAATACTTCGGTTCCCAGATTGCCCCCGGAGGATCGCATATCTGGGGAACCACCGTTGGCGGCTTCGATGTCTTTTCCCGAGTGGTTTACGGCACCAGAACCGCCATCGCGGTGATTGTGGTGGCAGTGATCCTAAGCATCTTGGTGGGTGTGCTGCTGGGATTGCTCTCCGGCTACTTCGCTGGCTGGCTAGACCGCATCCTGGTGCTGGTTGCCGATGCCGTTTACGCCTTCCCGTCGCTGCTGCTAGCTATCTCGCTGTCCATTGTCATCAGCGGTGGGCGCAGCGGTTTCTGGAGCGGCATCTTGGCTGCTGGACTGTCTATTACCGTGATCTTCATCCCGCAGTATTACCGGGCCATGCGAGCCGAGACGCTGAGGATAAAGCAGGAAGCTTTTGTGGAGTCGGCTCAGGTTCTTGGTGCATCTAGCTTCCGCATTTTGTTCCGCCACATCTTCCGAAATGCCACCCGAACCCTGCCAATCATTTTCACCCTGAATGCATCCGAGGCGATTCTGACCCTGGCTGGCCTTGGCTTCCTGGGCTTTGGAATCGACCCCACCATGGGTGCCGAGTGGGGCTATGACCTCAACCGCTCGGTGGCAGATGTCTCAGCTGGAATCTGGTGGACATCAATCTTCCCGGGCTCCGCAATCGTGTTGGTGGTGCTGGGCATCACCCTGGTTGGTGAGAGCCTGAACGACTTGGCCGACCCAAGACTGCGCAAGAGGCAGGTGGCTGAAATTGAGTAACTTGCTAGAAATCAAAGACCTACGGGTTAGCTTTGCCACCGATTCCGGCAGCAACAAGGCCGTCGATGGAATCAGTCTGGAGCTGGCCGCCGGTGAGGTGCTGGCCGTTGTTGGTGAATCCGGCTCGGGAAAGAGCGTCACCTCCAAGACCATCCTTCGCATGCTTCCGGAAACCGCGAAGACCGAGGGTCTGGTTGTCATTGACTCAAACCAGGTGAGCAGCTTCTCCAGGGCCAAGCTGCGCAAGGCCCGCGGAGAGCTCGCCTCGATGATCTTCCAGGAACCGTCGACCGCACTGAACCCGGTCTTCCCGATCGGTTGGCAGATGGTGCAGGCGATTCGTTCGCACAAGATCGCCGGCAAGCGGCCAACCAAGAAGGAAGCCCGCGAGCTGTCAATTGACATGCTGCGCCGAGTTGGCATTCCGGATGCGCAGAAGCGCTTCGGCTACTTCCCGCACCAGTTCTCCGGCGGCCAAAAGCAGCGCATTCTGATAGCTGCTGCCCTGGCGCTGAAGCCCAAGCTGATCATCGCCGATGAGCCGACCACTGCCTTGGATGTGACGGTGCAGGCCGAGATCTTGGACCTGCTGCGCTCGTTCCAGAAAGAGCTCGGGGTCTCCATTCTGCTAATCACTCACAACATGGGTGTGGTGGCAGATCTGGCCGACCGGGTTGCCGTGATGTTCCAGGGCAAAGTCGTCGAGCAGGGCAGCGTGGATGAGATTTTCTACTCGCCTCGTGAGGACTACACCAAGAAGCTGCTGGCGGCTGTGCCGAAGATCATGCCGGCTGAGCCAAAGGACACACCAAGGCCCGATAGCGCGGTCGTTGTTAGCGCGCAGAAGCTGAACATCGTCTACCCGGGACGACTCAACACTCCTTCATTCCACGCCATCAAGGATCTTGATTTAGAAATTCGCGCCGGTGAGGTAATTGGCCTGGTCGGTGAATCGGGCTCTGGAAAGACCACTATCGGAAGAACCATTGCCGGTCTAAACCGTGCCACCTCTGGGTCGCTTCAGGTTTTGGGTCAGGAAATGGTGGGCTTCAAGGAGGCAGACTTCAAGCCGCTTCGCAAGCGCATCGGCTTTGTGTTCCAAGATCCAGCGTCAAGCTTTAATCCGCTTCTAAGCATCGGTGAGTGCATTGCCGAACCAATGGCCATTCACCTCGAGCAAAGCGCCAGTGACAACCAAAAGCGCGTGCTCGAGCTACTAGATGCCGTGCGGCTACCAAAGGAATTTGCTGACCGCTTCCCACATGAGCTAAGTGGTGGCCAGCGCCAGCGAGCCAGCCTGGCTCGCGCGCTTGCCCTGCAGCCCGAGTTAGTCATCGCCGATGAACCCACCAGCGCGCTTGATGTCTCGGTTCAGGCCACGGTGCTCGAACTGTTTAGCGACCTGCAAAAAGAGTTCAACTTCGCAGCCGTGTTCATCACCCATGACCTTGCCGTTGTGAATCAGGTGGCGGACCGCATCGCGGTCCTGAAGGAGGGCGTGCTAGTTGAGGAGGGCAGCGTGAGCAGAGTCATGCACGATGCCAAGCACCCCTACACCCAGCGCCTGCTTGCCTCGCACCCGCATCCAGACCCCAAGCTGCAGGCCGAGCACCGGGAGAGCCTGCGCGCTTTGATCGCCAAGGAAGCCCAGTAGAGAAAAGAAAAACCCCGCCATGGCTAGCGGGGTTCCCTTTTTGATTCTTTAGGCGGTCGGGGCCTCAACTTCGAAGCCACCCATCATGCCGTCGCCGTCATGGTCGTGATCGCCACGTGGTCCGTGGCCACCTCGGTGCCCGCCAGGACCCCTACCCTCGCGAGGTCCCATCTCAGGAGCCTCGGCTGCAACGTCTGCGCTGTAGGCGATGCTCAGCGGTGCCGATGCGGTTGCGGTTGCATTGCCATCAGCATCCACCTCGATGGTGACTAGCACTGGTGCTCCACCATCGGAAGGGTAAAGACCAAGCTTTGTGGTGCCCTCTTCTAGTGGTGCTCGAAGACCTAGGTCACCGCTTAGAGTGCCGTTCTCAAGAGTCGGCTCAACTACCGTGCCGTCCTCGGCCATCGTTGGGCGAATCGAAATGCGCTTGCCAGCATCCGCTGGCATTTCGGCCGGAGCCTCGATGGCAGCTACATCAAGCAGTGCCACGGTGTAGTAGGCACCCTCGTGAACCTCACGGGCCTCAGTAATCTCTGCTGGGACCCCGGTTATGGTGGCGCTCAGGTTCACGTGGTTGTGCTCCTGCGGGGCCTGGTGCATCTGGCCCATGAATCCTTCGCTCACTGAGTCGCCAGATTGTGCTCCGCGATCGTGAGCTAGAGCTGGAATCGCGATGCCCAGGGTTCCGGTTGCCAACACAGCGGTGGCTGCAATGGCAATCTTTGACTTCTTGTTCATTTCTATCCTTTCGTGGGATAGCTAGACGCTAATGAATCAGCAATGGCTTACCAGATGAAAATCAGAGAGCTTTCTGGAAGCTTCCAGCTAGCTCCCAGCTAGAGAAATCTCCATCGCTTGAGCTCCCAGCCGAACTTCACTGCCAAGAGTCTCACCGCAACCATGACCACGGCCGCCGCAAGAACGTCGAGATACTCCGGGGTTTGTAAATAGGACAGCAGCACCACCAGCCAGCCGCCGGCAAAGGCAATCACCGCATAGGGCTGGTGATCATGGAAGGCTCTCGGCACCTCATTCACGAGCACGTCACGTAGCACACCACCAACTGTGGCGGTGATGACACCCATCACAACCGCCACCATCGGAGTGGCACCGGTTTGCAGGGCGATGTGGGTGCCACCAGCGGCAAAGATTCCCAGACCGAAGGCATCTGGAATCAGCATGGCCTTCTCGGTGAATTCGATGTGATTTGCTTTGAAGAAAAATGGCAAGACCAAGCCAACTGCAATCAACGCCCAGAGCCAGAATTCCTGCTCGGCCCAAAAGAACGGACGCCGATCAAGCAGCACGTCGCGCAGGGTTCCGCCTCCGAAGGCTGCAATAGCTGCCACCATGACAACGCCAACCAGATCGAAATGCTTGCGGGCGGCCTCAATGATTCCGGACAAAGCAAATGCAATCACGCCGAGCGCTTCGAGGTAAACGAAGAAATTAGCAAGTGTCAAAGCGGGAACCTCCGCGCCAAATCTACTCTGGAGTGATAGTAAGTGCCAGCCTCACAAAGTCGCGAGGTGACAAAAACAGCCGTCCCTTGTAGCCGGAATTGGCGAGCAGCTCACGGTCACTTGTGACCAGGACGTCGCAGTTCGCAGAAATCAGCAAATCGAGAATGAAATTATCCTCGTGGTCAACGAGATGCACTTCTTTGCGCTCGGGATCCAGCACGGAACCCTGTGAGAGATGGACTATGTCGACAAAGTCCTCCAGGGTCCGCTTGATGTTAACTTCGCTAACACCTTCCAACCGCAGCACCCGGGCGATGTTGGTCAGAATGTGGGGCGAGGTAAAAACCGAAAACCTGTCCCCGTCTAATGCAAGTGAAAGGCAGTCCGCGCTGGAATTGGAGGTCGCGGGCGGCACTGACTGGAGGTAAGGAAACTCGCTATCGGGACCGAAAAAGGCATAGAGCCAAATGTTTACGTCAAAGACAGCCCTCAGGCGACTGCTCACAGCGAGCTGGCTTTGGCTATCAGTTGGTTTACCTCATCCTCGGAATAGACCTTGCCGCCAAGGTCTGCCCTAACAAGTGCTGCCGTCTGCACCAAGCGCTCTGCCAGCCGGTCATGCTCCATTCGCTTCATAGCAACTCGCAAGAATTCGGACCTATTGCCGGCACCGTAGTGATTCACCAACCGCTCGAGTAGCTCACGATCCTCGTCAGCAATAGCAAATCCAACGGTTTTGGCTGACCTCATGTCCAATCCTCCACTCGTATGCAACTCGTATGCAACAGTCTATGCCAAAGAGAGCGCAACCGAAAGGGGTCGATTTAGTTGGGGTTAAAACAACTTGTTAGTTCAATTGTGCGCGAGGGGGGACTTGAACCCCCACGTCCTTGCGGACACTGGCACCTGAAGCCAGCGCGTCTGCCATTTCGCCACTCGCGCGTTTCTTTGGGAAAGCAGCTAGCAGATTAGCAGAGATTCGCGCCTTGAGTAAGGGGAAAGAATAGACTGTCAACACCTTTCACCAGCACATTAAGGGGCGTCCAATTGGGCTTTTTGGAAAAGGCAGAGGAGCGCATTGAGGCGGCGGTTCACTCGCTGTTCTCTCGCTTTTCAAAAGCCGAGCTCCAGCCGGTCGAAATTACCCAGGCAGTTCGCAGCGCCATGGATCTGGCGGCCAAGACTGATGCAGCCGGTTCCACTGTTGTGCCACACCGCTATCTAATCGTCGTGCACCCCAATGACGCGCAGCGAGTCTCGCCCGCCATCCTCTCTGCCATTCGCGCCGAGATCGCCCGCTACGCAGCAGGACGCAACTTCCGACTTGTTGGCCCCCTTGAGCTAAATATTTCAATCGACGAAAAGATGCAAAAAGGCAGGGTCCGGGTTGGATCGGCACCGGTGGATACCAGTGCCAATTGGCAGCCTGTTCTCCTAGCTGGCGGGCAGCGCTTTGAGCTCAAGCTCGGCACCAGCAGCGTTGGCCGAGATGAGCAGGCCGATGTTGCCATCGACGATCGTGGTCTTTCTAGGTTCCACTTTGAGATTGCCTGGAACGGGGAGGTCGCTGCGGTGCGGGACCTCAACTCCACCAATGGCACCTTCCTGGACGGGGTTCGGGTAACCGAGCTGGTGCTGCAATCGGGCAGCAAGATAACCGCCGGTCGCACCGAATTTGAATTTCAGCTGCTTGCCCTAGCCGGGGAGTCAAATGAGTGAACTAGCGCTGTTTTTGGTTCGCATTGGCTTCGTGGCGGTGCTTTGGATTTTCGTGCTGTCGCTGCTATCGGTGATTCGGGCCGACCTCTATGGCCGCAGGGTCATCTCAAAGCTAGCCAAGCAGAGCGCACCACAGCTTGCCAAGGCAGCCAGTGGCTCAGATTTACCAATCGATGACAGCGACAGCTTTGAGCCGACCATGATTCAGATGCTCACCGGCCGCAGCGCCGGGAGCAAAATCGATCTGGGCAACAAGCGCGAAATCATGATCGGCCGCGCCGCCAGCTCCGACCTGGTGATCTCTGACGAGTTCGCCTCCAACATGCACGCCAAGCTGGTTTTGGTGGGCGAGGAGTGGGTTCTGCAGGACCTCAACTCCACCAATGGCACGTTTTTGGATGGCAAGAAAGTGACCACACCGGTCACCATGACCGCTGGAGCCACCATCCGCATCGGTACGACAACTTTCGATTTGAGGTAATCGGTGGCGCTAAAGTTTCTAAGCTACGCGGCCTCCGACATCGGTAAGCACCGCAGCTCCAACCAGGACTCCGGTTATTCCGGATACCAGCTCTACTTCGTGGCTGATGGCATGGGTGGTCATGCCGGTGGCGATATCGCCTCGGCCATCACCAGCCAGCGCGTGGCCCTTTCCGATGCTAGGTACGACAGCATCGACGAGGCAGTCGAGACTTTTAAGAAAGGCATCTTGGATGCCAACTCGATGCTCTCGGAAACCGTCAAGGAGCACCCCGAGCTTGAGGGTATGGGAACCACCTTCTCCGGGATGTTGGTGCAGGGCGACCAAATCATCACCGCCCACATCGGTGACTCGCGCATCTACCTGATGCGCGATGGCGAAGTCACGCAAATCACCAACGACCACACCTTCGTGCAGCGACTTGTAGAGATGGGCCGCATCACCGAGGAAGAGGCTCTAGTTCACCCGCGCCGCAGCGTGCTGATGCGCGTTCTGGGTGACTTCCAGGACGACCCAGAGATTGACATTGCGCTCTACGAGGCAAAGGTTGGTGACCGCTGGATGCTTTGCAGCGATGGCCTTTCCGGAGTGGTCCCACCAGATGTGATGGAGCGCATCCTCACCAGCAATGTGCCGACCGAGGAGGCAGCCGAGCTGCTGGTTGGTGAGGCACTGGAGTTTGGTGCCCCAGACAACGTAACAGTGGTAATCACCGATGTGGTGCGGCCGGCGGTCCAGTCTGATCTCGAGCCGGGTGCCAGATTTGTTGGCTCTGCCGCCAACGAGGTGGTCATCGAGGAGAAGCGCGGCGGCAAGATTCTGCAGCTACTAAACCCGAAGAGCCTGTTCGAACTACTGCAGGTTCCAGAGGACCCAGCCGAATACCAGCCAGAGTCCGAAGAGCTGCTGGAGAAGATTTTGGCCGAGACCAAGCGCAAGCTGCGCTGGCGCAATGCCAGAACGATTGTTGCCTGGCTGCTCATCGCCGGTGGAATCGTTGGTGGTCTCTACCTCGGCTACCTCTACACCCAGACTCGTTTCTATGTGGCCGAATACAACGGTCAGGTCACCATCTTCCAGGGCATCCGGGAACAGCTCGGGCCGCTGAAGTTCTCCCAGCCCTACCAGGTGAGCGATATTCCAACTCAGGATCTATCGCCGTTCCAGCAGGAGCTATTGCAGCGATCGATTTCGGCCGAGTCGCTCGAGGATGCGCTGCGCATCCTGAGCCAGCTGGAGGCGAGCCTGGATGAGTAATCTCAGCCTCACCAGTGCAATTCCGAATCTGATCAAGGCTGTGCCTCGGTCGCGCAACTTTGAGGCGATGCTGATCTTCTGGGTTTCCGGCATTCACGCCTTTGCTCTGGCCCAAATTCAGCTCTCGGTTTTGCAGGTGATGACCTGGGACATGCTGCTCTACTGGGCGCCGCCAACCCTGGCAGCGATGATCGTGCACTGGGTGCTAAGGCGATATGCGATCAAGGCGGATGGCCTAATGCTGCCGCTGGCGTTTTTGCTCAATGGTCTTGGCATTGCCATGATCTACCGGCTAGACCTAGCGGAGCTCGCCAACGGCGGCAATGACCTGTTTGCCATGCGCCAGGTGTGGCTGAGCTGCTTTGCCATGCTGATTGCCGCAATTGTGATTCGGGTCATTCCAGACCACCTGACGCTACGCCGCTTTCCCTTTGTTGCAGGACTAGCCGCCGTTGTGCTGTTGCTGCTGCCAGCTGCGCCGGTAATTGGCCGAACGGTTAATGGCGCAACCCTCTGGGTTGGCACCGGCGAGCTCAGCTTCCAGCCGGGCGAGATAGCGAAAATCCTGTTGGCGATCTTCTTTGCCGGATACCTAGTTTCACGCCAGGGTTCACTCGCTGAGATTGGTTCGAGGGTTCTGGGCGTGCGGGTGCCCAGAGCCAAGGACTTAGGTCCCATCCTGCTGTTTTGGCTAGCTAGCCTCGGCGTGCTGGTGGTGCAGCGTGACCTGGGAACCTCGATTCTCTACTTCGGTCTGTTCCTGGTGATGATCTACACCGCAACCGGCCGCGGTTTCTACGTCGCAGCCGGACTGGTCATGATGGTGACCGGCGCGCTGGTGGCATCGAGATTCTTTGGCTACGTCGAGTCCCGTTTTGACTCTTGGCTAGATCCGTTCAACTCGGCCAACTACAACGCTGCCGGCGGCAGCTATCAGCTGGTGCAGGGCCTGTTTGGCATGGCGAACGGTGACGTGATTGGCACCGGGCTGGGCGGCGGCTTCCCGCAGCTGATACCGCTGGCCGAGTCGGACTTCATCTTTGCCGCACTCGGCGAGGAGCTCGGACTGGCTGGGGTCTTCGTGATTCTTTCCATCTACCTGTTGCTGGTCTATCGCGGCCTAAGAATTGCCAACAGCCACCCCGATGACTTCTCTAAGCTGCTGGCCCTTGGTCTTGCCTTTGTAATCGGGCTGCAGGTGTTTGTGGTGGCCGGCGGCGTCATGGGGCTATTGCCACTGACCGGACTGACCACTCCGTTCTTGGCAGCTGGTGGATCTTCACTTTTGGCCAACTGGTCCATCATCGCGCTGCTGTTGATCATCAGCGATTCGTCTTTGCGGAGCAACCGATGAACCGGCAGGTGAGGCGTGTTGGAGTGGTGCTCGCACTGATGTTCGTAGCGCTATTCGGCATGGCTTCTTCGATTCAGGTGCTGCGATCTGGCGAACTCTACGCAGACAGCCGCAATGTGCGGGCATCCTATGAGACCTACAAGGTGCAGCGCGGTGTGATTCTGGTCAGTGGCACACCAATTGTTGACTCCTTTGCCGTGAACGATGACTACCGCTTCCTGCGTGAATACGAAAGCGTCATCTACTCGCCGATCACCGGCTACTTCAGCATTTTCTCTGGCTCCACCGGCATCGAGCGCGCGATGAACACCTACCTTTCCGGTCAGTCCTCAGCGCAGTTCTTTGAGCAGATCAACGCGCTGCTAGATGGCACCCCAGTAACCGGTGCCGCGGTTGAGCTGACCATCGATCCTGACATTCAACGCGCCGCCTGGGATGCCCTGGGAAACCGCAAGGGTGCGGTGGTGGCAATCGAGCCGAGCACCGGGCGGATTCTGGCCATGGTTTCGAAGCCGACCTTTGATGCCAACCTGCTTGCCGGCCACAGCTACGGCGAGGTGATTGATGCCTATCAAAACTACGCCGAGGATCCCGATGACCCGCTGATTAACCGCACGATCGCCGGCGACCTCTACCACCCGGGGTCGGTCTTCAAGCTGGTCATTGCCGCTGCCGCCCTAGAGTCTGGGCTGTTCACTGCTACCAGCGAGTTTGAAAACCTAGAGCTCTACAGGCTGCCCGGCACCCAGACCTATGTGCAAAACGCCTCCCGAACCACCTGCGGAACCGGCGAAACGGTGACCTTGGAGACCGCGCTGGCGCGAAGCTGCAACATCCCCTTCGCCATGCTTGCTGTGGAGCTTGGTGAAGACCGCATTCGCGCTCAGGCCGAGCTGATGGGTTTCGGTGACTCACTTGAGATTCCGCTTGAGGTGACTCCGAGCATCTACCCGTCCGGCATGAGCCTGTCCGAGGTTGGCCTCACCGGTTTTGGCCAGTTTGATGTTCGCGTTACACCGCTGCAGATGGCGATGGTGACCTCAGCGATTGCTAATCAGGGCGTGATCATGAAGCCGCAGCTGATTTCATCGGTGGTGGCTAGCAACCTAAACGTGCTGTCCCAGCCGGTGCCAAGCGTACTGTCCTCGCCAATCTCGCGCGAGACTGCCGGCTACCTCACTCGCATGATGGTGGACTCGGTTGAGCTAGGCATTGCCGGCCGCGCCGGCATTTCACAGGTCGCGGTTGCGGGCAAGACCGGCACCGCCGAGAACGGTCCGACCGACCCCTACACCCTTTGGTTTACCGGCTTCGCCCCTGCCGAGGCGCCGCAGATAGTGGTTAGCGTGGTGGTTGAAGACGGCGGTGGCATTGGCCAAAACGGCACCGGCAACCAAATAGCGGCACCGATTGCCAAGGCGGTTCTAGAGGCGGCCCTGAAATGAAGCCGGCGGTAGGACAGCTCTATGGCGATCGCTATCGCCTGCAACTTCGCATTGCCATTGGTGGCATGGGTGAGGTTTGGCAGGCCGAAGACGAGCTCATCCTGCGCCAGGTGGCGATCAAGATTCTGAAAGAGGAATACCTTTCCGATCCCAACTTCCTAGAGCGCTTCCGCACCGAGGCTAAGAGTGCGGCGCTGGTGGAGCATGAGGGCATCGCAAACGTCTACGACTATGGCGAGGATTCCAACTCCGCCTTCTTGGTGATGGAGCTGGTTCCCGGCGAATCACTTTCGAGACTCCTCGAGCGCGAGAAAAAGCTGGACGAGGCAACGGTGCTCGATATCATCGCGCAAACCTCAAGAGCCCTCGGGGCAGCACATGCTAGAGGCCTGGTGCACAGAGACATCAAGCCGGGCAATTTGTTAATCACCCCCGATGGCAAGGTGAAGATCACCGACTTTGGTATTGCGAGGGTGGGTGACCAGGTGCCGCTGACCAAGACCGGCCAGGTCATGGGAACGGTGCAGTACCTGGCGCCAGAGCAGGCAACCGGCAAGCCTTCCACGCCTGCTACGGACCTCTACTCGCTCGGTGTGGTCGCCTATGAGGCACTGAGTGGCAAACGTCCGTTCACCGGCGAGAACCAGATGGCGATTGCCATGGCGCACATCAACGAGATGCCGCCGGCGCTACCTGACTCGATCGACCCCAGGGTGCAGAACCTGGTGCTCAGCTGCCTGGCCAAAAAACCCAACCAGCGCCCAGAGTCTGCCAACTCACTGGCCATTCGAGCCGAGGCCCTGCTGCGCGAAAAGCGCGGCGCCCCAGCGCCCAAGGTGAGCTCGCCTGCTCCCGAGCCTGTGACCGAGGTGCTAACCACTGACACTGCTCCGCTGCCGCGCGCACCGATTGTTTGGCCCTGGCTTGCAACTGTTGGACTATTGGGCTTGA
>JALQVB010000139.1 GCA_023260495.1 Aquiluna sp. | reverse complement strand
TAGAAGGTCCTTTGTACGATTATGTTACTTACAACGGTACGATCTATAAATGTAATTACAGTCACGACTCAGGTTTCAGAGATAGAGGAGCAAGTGTAGCTTACCTTTATAAACCAGACGGTCAATTCGGCAATGTTATTTGGTCTACACTAACTGATCCAGATGAAGCAGCTAGAGTAACTACAGCACCAGACTGGCAAGAAGATAATCCAAGGAATTGCGCAAGCGGTTCATACAGGGACCAAAGTCGGTGGTTGCCAAGTGGTTGAAGGCTCCTTTCAACATGGACGGCTGGCGCATCGACGTTGCCAACATGACCGGTCGCATCCGCGACGAAGACATGTATTTAGAAGTGGCTCAGGTCATTCGCAAAACCATGGTTGAGGCCAACCCAAACACCATGATGCTCGGCGAATACACCGGCGATGCCGCCTACGAAGTGCAGGGCGACGGCTGGCAGGGGGCAATGACTTACTCGAACTTCACCAAGCCGGTTTGGCGTTGGTTCTACAACAAGAACGCCAAGGGCGACCCTGGTTTCATGATGTGGGACGGCAACTACCAGGGCACTGGCCTGGAGCTGGTGACCAGTTACAACCAGTTCATCGCTGGGTTCCCTTGGCACGTGCGTCTTCACAACATGAACCCGCTCGACACCCACGACATCCCGCGCTTCAAGTCGTTCGCAATCAAGGGAGCCCAGAAAGTGGCGGCTGCCATGCAGTTCACCTTCCCTGGCATTCCGGTGATTTGGGCCGGCGACGAATTCGGTCTCGAAGGGTTCAATGGCGAGAAGTCGCGCACGCCGCTGCCTTGGAACAACGAACGTCCGCACGATAAATCGATGTTGCCGATCTACCAGCAGCTCACCAAAATTCGCAAAGAAAATCCTGCGCTAAACGATGGCTCAATGCGTTTTGTTTACGCCAGCGACGAAGCAATCGTCTACGTTCGCGAAAATGCCAAGCAGGCCGTCGTGGTTTGTGTCACGCGCAAGAAAGACGCCAACATTCTGATTCCTAAAGACGCAGTGCCAGGCCTAGCTAAGGCAACCAACCTTTTCGGTGGTGGGCAAGTAGTCGTTGAGGGTTCACACCTTCGACTACCGGGCGATGCACTAAGTGCCAACGTTTGGAGTTTGCGAAGCACCCGCGGTTAGTGATAATCTCTTCTGGTGTCTGGCGCCTGTTTGGGTCCGCACAAGCCGCCCCGATAGCTCAGTGGTAGAGCACTTCCATGGTAAGGAAGGGGTCGACAGTTCAATCCTGTCTCGGGGCTCTGCGGCGGGGTAGCTCAGGTGGTTAGAGCACACGACTCATAATCGTGGGGTCGCGGGTTCGA
>JALQVB010000138.1 GCA_023260495.1 Aquiluna sp. | reverse complement strand
AGGCGATTCGAACCCCCGAGTCCCTCGCATCCAGCAGGGCTGACATGGCGCTCTGGGTGATGCGCTCACCGGGGCTGAGCACTGGCACCCCCGGCGGATATGGACAAATTAGCTCGGCGCTAACTCGGCCAATGGCCTCTGCGGCCGATACCTCTTCGTAAGGTGCAAAGAATGCCTCGCGCGGGGTGGTGACTACATCCGGCTCAACCGAGAATGCTGCTGCAATCTTCACCGGCCTCGGCTCTCCGCGGGGCTTTTCAACGAGTTCAATGATTTTCTTGACCAGGTTTGCGATGCGATCTGGGGTGTCGGCGAAGGTAATCATTGGAATGATCACGTCTCGATTAGCCATCTCCAGATCGATGTTCGCAGCCAGTAGCTCGGCCTCAACATCGTTGCCATTTGCTCCTGTTTCGTTCAGCAAGATCACTAGCTTGAGCGGATCAATGTATTGCCCGTCAATTACGCCAATGCCGGTATCCCGCAGTGCCGCCCGTCCGCGCGCGGTGGCCTCGATAACTGGCCCAATGAGCTCCTCGCCATGCCTCGCCAAAAGCGCACGGGCTGCATCAATAGAAGCCAGAATTCGACCTGACATGGAGGTGGTCTGGGTGGAGTCAAAGGCGCGATTCAATCGATCTAGATCGATGTAGTCACCCTTGGCCAAGACAAAAGAAGCCTGCGAGTAGCTGGGTAAGGTTTTGTGCGCGCTGGTGACCACCAGGTCTGCACCCTCGGAGAGCGGGTATCTAGGGAGATCGGGATGGAACCCGAAATGGGCCGCCCAGGCCGCGTCAACAACAAGTGGAATGCCGAAGTCGTGGCAGACTGCGGAGAGTCTCGGGATGTTGCTCATGGTGCCGATATACGAGGGCTCGCCAATTAGCACCGCCTTGGCATCCGGGTGCTCTTCTAGAGTTGCACGGAGTCTGGAGGATGGTAGGTATTCGGGAAGTCCGGTGTTTGGGTTGATTTCTGGGCGCACCCAAACCGGCACCACTCCTGCATAGACCATGCCGACGAGTACTGATTTGTGCAAGGTGCGCGAAACGACCACTTTCTCGCCGGGACCGGCAACCGCCATTACCGAAGCATGATTAGTTCCAGTGGAGCCATTGACTCCAAAGCGGCAAAGATCTGCACCCCAGAGCTCTGCTGCCAGTCGTTCGGCCTCAAGAATCAGTGAAGGGCTAATTCGATTTGGATGATTACCCGGCAATACCGGGATGTCCCCGTCAACCACCGGTCCAGTCAAATCGGTCCGGCCCTTGTGACCAGGTATCTGAAAGGGGAACCTCTCCGAGGTGATATCCCTGATCCAGGCATCTAGTAGGGGTGCGTCCGAACGCAAGCCCATTGGGTCATTCGGATCAAGTAGTG
>JALQVB010000137.1 GCA_023260495.1 Aquiluna sp. | reverse complement strand
GTTCAATACAAGATTCAATACCTGAGCGATCTGCTGATGCTGGATGTGCCGCCTGCGGTTCGCTACTTCTACTGGCTAGGTGGCGCGGCTGGCTGTCTAATCGGTCAGTGTGATTTGGGAATCGCGGTCTCCCGCGGAGAAATTCCAGTCACAGAGGCACTGGCTGGCGCGATTGCCTCGACAGTGCAGCTCATCGCCTTGGCAACAATTCTCTCTATCATCATTGGAATTGCAATCGGAATGACCACTGCGCTTCGGCAGTACTCCGGTTATGACTACACAGTCACTTTTTTCGCCTTCATTTTTTATTCGCTCCCAATCTTCTGGGTCGCAGTTTTGCTCAAGGAATTCGGAGCCATTCAGTTCAACAGATTCCTCGAGGAGCCCGTCATACCACTTGGTGCGATGACGCTAATCGCGCTGCTGATAGCCGGCGCGGTAACGGGGATTGTGGGTGGCGGACTCAAAACAAGAATCCAGAGCTTCCTCGGTTCCATTTTGCTTTCCATCGTGGTGATGATCTTCCTGAATGCCACTCAGTGGCTGAAGTATCCGTCCCTTGGTGTCGTGGGCGTGGTCTTGGTCACGCTGCTGCTTGCAGGTGTGATCTTGGTGCTCACGCTCGGTTTCGGCCAGCGCCGAGGAGTTCTGATTGTCGGCGGAATGGCGCTTGTGGCAGCGGCGATGTGGATGCCGGGCCAGTATTTGTTCTATTACGTCCAGGGCCTACCTGGAATCTTTTTGATGATTGCCATCATGACCGGTATTGGGGTTGGTCTCGGTCTAATTTTTGGCGGTGATGGCCGCAAAGAAATCGCCCGTGCTGCCGGCATAACCGGCTTCCTTTCAGGCTTGGTGCTCGTGGTGGATGAGGCGCTGCAGTACTGGAGCACCTACATCGATCTAATTCCACTGCAGAGCGGTTACATCTCGACAATAGGTGCGGTGACGCCGACCGTGAAGCGCCAGGACAACCTCTGGCTCAATTTGCTCGACTCTTACGCGCACTTGATTCTGCCGACTGCTGCCCTGTTGATCATCTCGGTTGCCGGATACACCCGGTATGCCAGAGCCTCGCTGCTCGAGGTGATGAACCAGGATTACGTGCGCACAGCTCGCGCCAAGGGTCTGAGCGAGAGAGTCGTGGTAGTTCGCCACGCAATGCGCAACGCTCTGCTACCGATCGCCACGATTGTGCCGGTCGACATCACCGCACTCATCGGTGGCGCGGTGATCACCGAACAGGTATTTGCCTGGAATGGTATGGGTGCACTCTTCATCAGGGGCTTGCACGCCGTGGACGTGAACCTGGTTATGGGATACGTGATGATCGTCGGCCTGATGGCGGTAATCGGCAATGTCATAGCCGACCTGTTGTACAGCGCCTTAGACCCGAGAATCAGGATTAGCTGATGGCAAAGAA
>JALQVB010000136.1 GCA_023260495.1 Aquiluna sp. | reverse complement strand
GGCTGGTGCTGCAGTGCAGTGGCTTCGGGACAAGCTAAAGATCATTTCCAGCTCTCCAGAGGTGGAAGGTTTGGCCGAATCTGCAGGAGACAGTGGAGGTGCGGTGTTCGTGCCGGCGCTAACCGGACTGGGAGCCCCATTCTGGAACGCTGATATCCGCGGCAGCATACTGGGACTCACTCGCGGCACCACCGATGCCAACATCGCCTATGCAACACTGGAGGGCATCGCCTTTCAGGTCGCAGCTGTAGTCAAGGCCATGGGCGAGGACTCTGGCAGCAATATCAGCGAGATTCGAGTCGATGGCGGAGCTGCAGCGAATGACCTGCTGATGCAAATTCAGTCCGATGTCTTAGGCGCCGAGGTCATAAGGGCAAAGAATCTGGAATCAACTGGCCTTGGTGCCGGCCTTCTCGCCGGTCTTGGTGCTGGTATTTGGAGCTCTTTGGACGAGCTCAGGGAGCTAAACCCAGCAGCCCGAAGATTCAATGCCAAGGCAGATCGCGGCGAGGCATTTAGCAGGTGGCAAAAGGCCGTCGAGGTGACCAGCGCGTTCTAAGCTTGAGGGCATGTACGATGCCGAATCAAAGCTAGCTGCGCAAGCTCTGCGAGCTGGCTATTCGGCGGACGAAGTCATCAAAGGCTTAGACCTGGAATTTCCCGGCGGCAGCATCACCGCCGTCGTTGGCCCAAATGGTGCCGGAAAGAGCTCGCTGCTGAAGGCGTTGGCGCGGAAAATTCGAGCCAAGGACGGTGCTGTGCTGCTGGACGGGGTGTCCATCACCTCTCTTACCAAGACTGAGCTTGAAGGCTCTATTGGATTTCTGGGCACTATCCCCGCAACGCGAAACGGGGAGAGCGTTTTCGACCTGGTTGCTCGAAGTGCAATGCTGGCAAATCAATCTTCCCGAGTAAGCCCAAGAATCCGCCTTGAGATCGAGGAGATACTTGACCGAACCTCGCTGACCGCGCTGCAATCCAAGAAGATCGGTGAGCTCTCCTCCGGCTGGCGTCAGGTGGCCGTAATCGCGGCAGCTCTCGTGAAGAATCCGCAGGTGTTGCTACTTGATGAGCCGACAAACTCGCTGGATTATTCACATCAGCTGCAGGTGATCAATTTGCTCTCTTCGCTCAAGCGCGAGCGCAACATGACCATCATTGCCGTGATTCACGATTTGAATCTCGCGGCCAGGTTCGCAGATCGCGTGGTGGTCCTAAAGGACGGAAAGGTGATTGCTCAAGGAGAACCGAATGCGGTAATCAACCCCTCAAATTTGGCCGAGGCATTCAACATTTTGGCCCGCGTGATTGAGGATCCGGTTGCGAAGACTCCGGTGGTAATTCCGATTCGCCAGCTCGGAGAGTAGCTCTTTTAGGGTTTTACCCCCCATAATGGGAAGGTAGTTCACTTAGTGAAGGCGCGGTTACTAGCAGT
>JALQVB010000135.1 GCA_023260495.1 Aquiluna sp. | reverse complement strand
TCAGGTGGAAATTCGAGAACCGGACAGCGAACTAATCGGTCATCTGATTGCAACCAGGCCAGATGTGGTTTGGTCCACCCTGCACGGCGCTGTCGGCGAGGACGGCTCGCTGCAAGATTTGCTGGCGTTGGCCAAGATTCCATTTGTTGGCTCAACCGCCGAGGGTGCTCGTCTTGCCTGGAACAAGCCGGTTGCCAAGGTCATTGTTGAGCGGCACGGAATCTCTACCCCAAAAGCCATTAGCCTCCCAAGTTCAACCTTCAAGGAGCTAAACGCCGAGTCTGTGCTTGCCGTGGTAGCGACCGAACTGGGCTATCCACTGATTGTGAAGCCAGCCAAGAGCGGTTCTGCGCAGGGTGTTACCAAGGTAACCAGCGCCAAGGAGCTTTCCAAGGCGATGGTTGACGCCTATGCCTACGGCGATCTTGTGATGATCGAGAAATTCGTTTCAGGCACCGAGCTCTCGGTTTCAGTAATGGACCTTGGCAGCGGCCCATTTGCGCTGCCAGCGGTGGAAATCGAGCCGGAGAGCGGGGAGTTCGGCTACAACGAGCGCTACGTGCCCGGTGAGACGAGTTATTTCGTTCCGGCACGTCTTCGCCCAAGCGAACTCCAGCAAGCCGCTGAGATAGCTCTCACGGCCCATCAGGCGCTACGTCTGAGGCATTTCAGCCGGGTAGACCTGATTATGGACGACAAGGGCACCTTCTGGTTCCTGGAGGCAAATGTCACTCCGGGACTGACCGAGACCTCTTTGTTTCCGCAGGCCGTGACCGCTGCGGGCAGTTCCCTGTCCGACAGCTACCTGGGGTTGGTGCAGGCAGCTATTCGCTAGCCCTTGATCTGGTCGGCGATGCGTCGCAGATCTGCTACCGAACCGAAATCAATCAAAATCTGACCCTTTTTGCGGCCCAGGTTAATCTTGACCACCGTGTTCAGGTGCTCAGCCAGCTCATCAGCCAGCTCACTTAGCATGGCGCTCTTGCCGCCAGGCTTGACTACTGGGCGCACCGGCTTTGATTTGAGGCTGGCTACCAGCTCCTCTAGACCGCGCACCGAAAGGCCCTCACGAATGGTTCTGGTGGCAAGTTCGCGCATGGTGTCCTCATCCGGGGCACCCAGCAGGGCACGGGCGTGACCGGCGGACAGCACACCAGAGGCAACCTTCCCCTGCACGTCTAGCGGCAGGCGCAAAAGTCTGAGCGTGTTGGTAATTTGAGGCCTGGAACGCCCGAGTCGGTCGGCCAGCTCCTCCTGAGTGGAGCCAAAGTCTTCCAATAGCTGCTTGTAGGCAGATGCTTCTTCCAGTGGGTTCAGATTCGCTCGATGCAGGTTTTCCAGAAGCGCATCGCGCAGCATGTTCTCATCTGCCGTTTCCCGCACCACCGCTGGGATTGCAGGCAGGCCGACCTCTTTGGCGGCACGCAGACGGCGCTCTCCCATGATG
>JALQVB010000134.1 GCA_023260495.1 Aquiluna sp. | reverse complement strand
ACACCGATGTCCGCTTCGGCATGACCACGATGTGCATCGGCCTGGGCATGGGTGGAACCGTCATCTGGGAAAACACGAACTACAGGGGCAAGTAATGGAAAAGTACGCACCGCTGCTCGCCGATACCGACGAGGTAATCACCCACTCATACGTCTCAGATATCAAGATGCCATCGGGCAGGACAATTGCACTGATCACCTTGGACAATGGCAAAGACCACACCCGGCCAAACACCCTTGGCCCGCACACCCTGCTGGAGTTCGCGGGGACCCTGGACGAGCTCAAAGAGCGAGCCAAGAACAAGGAAATAGACGGCGTTGCCGTCACCGGCAAGCCTTACTTCCTGGCTGCCGGTGCGGATTTGTCCAAGGTGCAGGAGATTCGCGACCGCAAGGTCGGCAGACTAATCGCAGAACTGGGCCACTATGCCCTTGGCAAGCTAGACGAACTCGGCGTTCCGAGCTTCGTCTTTATCAACGGCCTGGCTCTTGGAGGCGGTCTCGAGATTGCACTAAATGCCAACTACCGAACCATCAACGAGACTGCGCCTGCGGTAGCGCTGCCCGAGGTGTTCATCGGTTTGATCCCCGGTTGGGGCGGGGCCTACCTGCTGCCAAACCTGATCGGGATTAAAAATGCGCTAAAGGTTGTCGTTGAGAACCCGCTCAAGCAAAACCGAATGCTCAAGCCCAAGGATGTGATGGAGCTTGGCATCGCGGATGCCATGTTTGGCTCGGCCAGATTCCTAGAGCAGTCGCTTGCCTGGGCCGATGGGGTGCTGGGCGGTAAGAAGATAAAGCGCAAGCACGAGCCAGGTGCGGTTGAGAAGGCCACGATCTGGTCTCCGGCAGTAAACATCGCTCGCGGCATGGTCGAAGAGAAGCTCGGCAAGGTCCCGCTGTCTCCCTATGCGGCGCTTGATTTGTTGGCTGCCGCCAAGTCGGGTTCTAAGGAAGATGCCTTTAAGCGCGAAGACGATGCCATCGAGGCCATGATTGCCTCGGATCAGTTCCGTGCTTCGATTTACGCATTCAACCTGGTCCAGAAGCATGCCAAGCGCCCAAGCGGTGCTCCCGATAAAGAGCTGGCTCGCAAGGTGACCAAGGTCGGTGTGATTGGCGCCGGCCTAATGGCCTCCCAGTTCGCGCTGTTGTTCCTGCGCCGGTTGGAGTGTCCGGTGGTGATCACCGATGTCTCGCAGGAGCGCATCGACAAGGGCATGGATTACATCAAGGGTGAGCTAGACAAGCTGGTGGAAAAGGGCCGGCTGTCTTCTGATGATCGCAACCGCTACGTCGGGAACCTCTCCGGTTCGCTCGATTACGCCGCTTTCGCAGACTGCGACTGGGTTATCGAGGCCGTGTTCGAAGAGCTAAAGATTAAGCAGGAAGTTTTTGCCCGCCTAGAGGATATTGTTCGTGAGGACTGCATCCTGGCAACCAACACCTCATCGCTGTCGGTGGATGCCATGGCATCAACCCTGAAGCACCCGGAGCGACTGGTTGGCTTCCACTTCTTCAACCCGGTGGCGGTCATGCCGCTCATCGAGGTCG
>JALQVB010000133.1 GCA_023260495.1 Aquiluna sp. | reverse complement strand
GGCCACCGCAGGCGATAGTGCCCGCCAGAGCTCTCCGCCAGCCATCAGCCCTTGCTTCAGGTCCATGGTGCGGGTTCTCAGCTGCGCGCGTAGTTGGTCCGCCCCTGCCGGATGCTTGACAATGCCGTCTTTCCATCGCTTCGCCAGCTTAAACCGCAGCGTTTCCACGCCGGCTGTAATCACGGCCTTCCCGGCTTCCTCGTACTCGGACTCGAGCTGGCCGATGCGTTGTGCATCGAAATCTAAGATTGCAGGGTTTCGCTTTACCGTTGCCTCGAGGGCCGATTGCCACCAAGCCAGTTCTAGCTCTTGGTGAACAGCAATCCGAGATGGTCCAATCTTGGCCAGTTCGCGATAGAAAGAGCCGAGTCCCGATTCTTCGAGTTTTTCAATGATTGGCTTGCGCTCCATGTAGCGATCGAGCAGCGCAGTTTGTTGAGCGAGCTCCTCAAGCTTCTTGCCCAAATCAGCAAAGCTCATTCGCGACAGCAATGGGTTATCGGGATTTGGGTCCAGGTGCCGCTGCAACAGATCCACCGTAGCGGTGACCAGTTCGAACTTGCCTTGCACATCGGCCAATCCAAGAGGAACTGCCGGAGGGGCATTGCTGGTGTTTTCTTCGCCCCAGATGTCTTGCTGCTGTTGGGCCTGCACCAGTGCCACGTGCATGTTAGGCACCGAACTACCTGGGCGGACATACTCCTTGGCCAGCTTGCGGAATCGTCTGCGCTGCGCACCAGAGAGGTCGCCACGCTCACCTCTCGGCGCGGTGGCAGCAATCATCTCGTGCAGCGGGCGGTCAAAAATGCTCGGTAGGAACTTGTCCAGGGTCTCCCTGATGCCAAGCAGTAGGCGAAGCTGGCGGGACCACTGCTCGATGTTTTCCGTTGGCTTCAGGTTCTGATCAGTTAGGTACTTTGAAATCTGGTAGCTCAGCAGGCGCCACTCTTCGCCAGCCAGCTCGCGCACCAGCTTCAAGGCCGTCTCGATTTCAGCCTGCGAGTTGAAGACGGAGCCAAACCATGGGCTGTCCGCACTTTGATCAAAAACCCCCGCTTCGTGGGCGCGGTCCAGCAGTTCAGCCGATTGCTCACGAATTGTTGGTAGCAACTCCGGCTTGATCCGAGCCGCATTTACCGGTGGGTTGGGCTGACCGGCCAGCTCGGCCAGCTGCTCCAGGCACTCAATTAGGGATACCCCGAGCTCCTCGTCCTTTTGGTTTACCGACGCGAAGTACTTCTCTATCTCCTGCTCGGCACTTGCAAGTCTCGCCTTCGCTGCGGCCAGGTCGGCATCCTGTGCCTTTTCATTGCGGGAGATTGCCGAGACGGTGTCGGCCCAAACATCATTGCCCCGCACAACCAACCCGGGAAGCCGCGTTTGTGAAAGTCTTTCGGCAAGCTCATCGAGGGTCTGCTCGCGGGGGGCGACAACCAAGGTGCGGCGACCCTGCAGTGTCAGGTTTGCCAGCACATTGACCACGGTCTGCAAGTAGCCACAGCCGGGCAGGGTGTGCACGGCAAAGGAACTGCCTGCAGCGGCCTTGGCAATCACCT
>JALQVB010000132.1 GCA_023260495.1 Aquiluna sp. | reverse complement strand
GAAGCCCTAGAAATGATCCTGCAGGACGAGAGTCTTTTCGAGGCGGCGCTGGGCGAGATCGCAGATGGTTTCGAGGCTGGAACCGCCTTTGTAAATGCCATCGAGACCTTTGCCGAAATGCTTTCTGGCGATCCAACCTTTGAGGAGCGACTGGCTGATATCCGCGACCTCGGACGCCGCGTGGCAGCTCATGTGCACGGCATTGCGCTGGGACTAGACCTTCCAGAAGAGGGTCGGTATGTCATCGTCGGTGAGGACTTTGCGCCTGCTGACACCGCGCAGTTCACCAAGGCTGTGGTGGGCGTAATTACGATTCACGGTGGTCCGACCTCACACACCGCAATCATCTGCCGCTCCAAGTCCATTCCCGCCGTGGTCTCCTGCTCGGGTGCCAAGGATCTACTCGATGGCACCGAGGTGCTGGTTGACCCGGTTGGAGACCGAGTCGTGCTCGGTGGCACCGATGCCGATGTCACTAAGGCGATTACCTTCGTGGCGAAAAACCCAGATCCAATAATTCCGGTGAGGGCCAACATCGGTTCGCTAGAAGATGCCGTCGCGGCGGCCACGACTGCCGCCGAAGGTGTAGGCCTGTTCCGCACCGAGCTGCTGTATTTGTCCAGCACCACCAGGCCTAGCAAGGAAAAGCAGGTCGAGTCCTACACCGAGATCCTCAAGGCCGCACCCGAGGGTCCAATCGTGGTCCGCACCATCGATGCCGGCTCCGATAAGCCGGTGCCGTTCTTGCAGATGCCTCACGAGGAGAACCCGGCACTCGGTGTGCGTGGATATCGCCTGGTTCAGGACCATGAGGACTTCATTGTCGACCAGCTCGAGTCGCTAGAGGCTGCCCGCGTTGCCTCTGGCCGCGAGGTCTGGGTGATGGCTCCGATGGTTGCTGTCGCCACAGAAGCAGAAGCGTTTGCCAAGCTGGCACGGGCTGCTGGCCAGTACAAGGTTGGCATCATGGTTGAGACACCATCGATTGTCTATGAGCTGCGCCACCTAGGGGGAGTAGTTGACTTCATCTCGGTTGGTACCAACGACCTCTCTCAGTACCTGTTTGCATCGGATCGCATGAATCCAAATCTTGGTGCGATGCTGAACCCGTGGCAACCAGCTCTGATTCAGGCGCTGGCTCAAATTGCAGCAGAGTCCAAGAAGAACGGCATCTACTCGGGTGTCTGTGGCGAGGCGGGATCGGACCCAGCCTTTGCTGCCGTGCTTGCGGGTATGGGCTTTGATTCGGTTTCGGCTTCGCGCTCTCAGGTCGGAGCGGTTCGCACCGCACTCAGCTCAATGTCGCAGGCAGATGCCGAGGCGGTTTACCAGGCGGTAATCGGCGCTCGTAGCGCAGACGAGGCCAAGAGCATCGCTTTAGCCAAACTCGCCCAGTTCGCTAGCTAGACTTTGGACTATGTCCACCCCGCTTCCAAGCCAACTGCCGCAAATTCCTAAGGTGCTCACCTTCTTCAAGGTTTCCTCCTACGTGACCGGTATCTTTTTGTTGCTGGTGATGATTACGTGGGGCATTCGCCGCCTTCCGTTTTTGGGCTTTGATCTGTGGATG
>JALQVB010000131.1 GCA_023260495.1 Aquiluna sp. | reverse complement strand
GGTCCTGAGCGTAGCTGGCTCGCGAGCGTTCCAGGCGGTTCAGCTCCAGCGCAAACCTCGATAGCTGGTTTCGGTAGTTCAGGTAGCCCTCAAAAATCGATGAGGTCATTGCATAGACCGACGCCACGAAGATTGGTCCTCCGATAAGTCGGAAGTAAAGGTCTTGGTTAGGAATCACCTCGAAGGTGTTTCCCACAAGGTAGATGGTTATGCCGCGCAAGAACCCGGCCCATAGCAAAACCAACAGCACTGCAGTGGCTCGGCCAAGACCGGGCTTGAAGCGCAATGCAACGGGACGCAGCGCCTCTATTACGCCAACCGTCACGGCAAAGCCAATAGATGCAATTGCCAACCAAACCGTGGGGTCACCACCAAGCCGCTCATAGTCAAAGGAAGCGGCCGACAAGAAAGCAGGCACTGCAAAGAGAAAGTGATTTCGCCAGTTCAGCGCGTAGCGCCCGCCTAGCAGGCGGAAGGGATTGCTGGAAACCTTATCCAAAGCTATCCCGCGCGCAGTGCGTGGTACTTGGCGGCTGCTTCAACTCTTGGATTCGAGGCGTTTTGCTCGATACCAAGGGCATCAAAGATTCGGCTCAACATTGACTCCACCGCACGAACACTGGTGCCCCTGAGCTGAGCTATTTGAGAATTGGTCTTGCCCTCAGCTACCAGCTTCAGCACCGTCAGCTGGCGCTGCGATAGCTCAGCCAGCGGGCGATTAGAGGCTAGGTCGTGTCGGTAATTCTTTGTGACTCGGTCGCGCAGCACGGCTTCAATTGCCTCTATGAGTTCCGCTCCCGAACCAATTGCACCCTTGCGGATGTATGCCTGGTTCTTCGTAACTGCCTTAGCGTCCTTGCCAGTAAACCTCGGATCGGGCAAGTTGGTCAAAAAAACGATTCCGATATCGGGGCGCTGGCGCGAGAGCACCTCGGCAAAATCCAGGCCGGTTGGGCCGGGCCCAAGTTCAATATCTACCAGGATTGCATCCGGGTCGGCCGTCTTGACTGCCCGCTTGGCATCGGCCGCGTTGGCTGCGGTGGTAACCACAAAGCCATTGGTTTCCAGTGACTTTGCCAATAGGTCTCGAAGAAGCGGCTCGTCCTCGATGACGAGGATGTGACGCTGGCGATCAAGCGACTTAGGTGCAGGCATTGCAACAGTATCGCCAAGCAGCATCCGCACACCTCTCAAAAAGTTCGGTTATCCACATACAAGGCTAGGGGCCCTCAGACAAGATGTCACCTGTTAGTGGCAAGGTAGTGTCATGCGCCAACGAGCAGAGGGCTGGAGTTTTGATTCCAGGGACCTGATGAGAAGCAAGTGTTTGCACTGCACCAGATTGGCCGTGGCCAGAGAACTGGGCATTCCTGGGTTGCAAGAAATCATCGATGAGTTCTATGTAAAGCCTGACAACCTGCCAATTCGATACGGCATGGCCTACGAGGCTGAGCTTGAGAGGGAGCTGCTGGCATCCCTCGGCGATCTCATGCAGCAACCAAGTGAGCAAACGGCGAGTGCCACATACGAGCTCATGGACTCCGGAGTTCCGGTCATTTACCAGGGAGTGCTGCGCGGTGGCAGCGGCGAAATGGCCTTTTCCGGGCGA
>JALQVB010000130.1 GCA_023260495.1 Aquiluna sp. | reverse complement strand
CCGAGCAGGGCTTTATCAGGCGCCTGCAGCGCCACCAGACCGAGGTTCACTTCTGGACCATAAATGACCCGCAGCAAGCGGTAGCACTTATTGGGCTAGGCGCCGACGGCATAGTCTCCGATCGCGTCGATTTGATGAACCTGAACTAAAGCTGAGAGTTTTCCGATTTCGGGAACGCTACTCCCCTCGGCCCTGTTTGCCTTTATTGGAGGTTGATATGGCAGAGATAATGCGGGGCATGAGACTGGGTGCGCAGTCCAGAGAGAGCGACAGATTCGCCAAGCTGGCAGATCGCAAGTCCATTGACTTCGCCTGTCCAGCTGGCCACGAATTCAGCATCGTGATGGCGCAAGAAGCCGAACTTCCCGATACCTGGGAGTGTAAGCACTGCGATCAGATTGCACTTCGCCTCGAAAATGGCGAGGCGGTCAGCCTAAAGACCGAGCAGCAAGACGGCCCACGAAGCCACTACGACATGGTGCTGGAACGCCGGTCTCGCGAAGAGCTAGAGGAGCTTTTGCAAGAGGTATTAGAGGACATGCGCAAGCGTCGCTCCAGCGGTCGACTCACCTCTTAAAGAGCCTCGCCAGTCCCCACCGGGTGGTTAGCAAAAAAGCCTCAATGATGATTCCCATAGTCATTTTGGATTGACCGCCCTCGCGCTCGACGAAGGTAATCGGAACCTCAACTACCTTGTGTTCAGAATCCAGCGCGCGCATCGTCATCTCGACCTGGAAGGCGTAGCCGCGAGCGGCTGACTTGCCGAAGGGTAGCTTCCGGGCCAAATCAGCTGCATAGATTCGAAAGCCCGCCGTCATGTCCCGTACCGCTCCCCCAAGCCAGAGTCGGGTATAAAAATTGCCAAATCTGGAAATCAGTTCACGCAGCTTTGACCAGTTGGCCACCTCTCCCCCGCGCACCCAGCGCGAGCCGATGACCAGGAGACACGGGCTTGCCGCTGCCAGCATGCGAGCTAGATCTTCGGGGCGGTGCGAGCCATCGGCGTCCATCTGGATTAGGTATTCGTAGCCACGCTCCAGACCCCATGCCACCCCGGCCCCGTAGGCGGCACCAAGCCCGGCCTTCGCCGGCCTGTGCATTACGAAGATTCGCCTGTCAGCAGCTGCTAGACGATCGGCCAATTCTGATGTCCCATCGGGCGAATTGTCATCAATAATCAAGACGTTCGCCTCTGGAAGTCGGTCGAGCAGGCCAGTCACGGTGTGCTCAAGCACCTCAATCTCGTTATAGGTGGGCATCATCACCAAGTACTTCACCGTCGCCTCCTGCCAAAGGCGAGAGCACTCGATACCAGTACGAATCCGGCGTTTATCCAGTCGAAGACAGATCCGATGAAGACAGCCGGAGTGTTGCCGGTGAATGTGGGGACACGCTCAACCATCACGGCAGGTTCATACCAATTAACCTCGCTGAGGATCTCCCCGCTTGGCAAGAAGATGGCAGATTTCCCCACGGTGGAAATATTCACCACACTTCTGCCGGTTTCAATTGCCCTTAGCCGCGCAATAGCAATCTGCTGGTAGGTCTCATCCGAATAGCCAAAGTCAGCGTTATTGGTCTGGGAGAGAATAACCTCTGCTCCCCCGGACACCAGCTCTCGCAAAATTGCATCTTCAGCTATCTCAAAACAAATGAGCGTTCCT
>JALQVB010000012.1:3202-19726 GCA_023260495.1 Aquiluna sp. | reverse complement strand
ATTTGGAACCGACTTCCTCTCGCAGCCCCTGCTGCAGAGCTATTTCACCCTGCTCTATGTGTTTGTGGCCGGAAACCTAATTTGGTTCCGAATCTTGCAGCCGATTGTTCTTTCCCTAGTCGCAGGCTTGAAGGTGGCGGAGGTCAAGCCGGAAGCAAACCGAACGACCTCGATAACCATTGGTGGCAGAGGGGTTGCCAGGTTAGGCGCTGAGGCCGGACAGTTCTTCTTGCTCAGGGTGATGACGCTGAGACAGTGGTGGCGTCCGCACCCATTCTCGGTCTCAAGCTCACCGAGCGATGTGATTCGCTTCACGGTTGGTAACCGCGGAGATGACACTGCTTTGCTGCAAGATATTCAACCCGGAACAAGAGTGATCTTGGAAGGTCCTTTTGGCGTCTTTTCGGAATCCAAACGAACTCGACAGCACGTCACACTGCTGGCTGCAGGAATAGGTGTTGCGCCTATTCGCGCCCTAGCGGAATCTCTGGCTGCAGAACCCGGTGACATCACCGTGATCTACCGAGTGACCGATGAGTCCGACGCGGCCCTGCTAGACGAGGTGAAGCGCATCTGCGCCGAGCGCGGCCACCACCTAGAGCTAGTCCGTGGCCCCAGGTCGCCAAGCGGCTCCTTCTTGCCGGACCAGCCGCAAGGTGAGCGCCAAAAGCCAGACTACGTTCGGCTGCTCGAACTATCCCCGATGGCCAGAGAGTCCGATGTTTACATTTGTGGACCATCCGGCTGGTCGAACTCGGTCAAGGGTTCGCTGAAGAAGATTGGTGTGCCCAGTGAACAGATTCACCTAGAGGAGTTTGCCTGGTGAGAATTTCAACTGCAGTTCTTTCGACACTGGTTGCCGCCGGCAGCCTCAGTGCCTCGATGCAATATGCCATTGGGCAACAGGCTGCCGCTCCTGGCCTTGCGCTAGATGTATTGCCGGCAGCTGACCCAACCCAGGTGGCACCTGCGGATACTGCGGCACCGAGTGACACCACAGCTCCTGCCGAGGCACAGCCAGCCGATACCGCACCTGCCGATCCGGCTGCAACAGCTAATCCGGCGGCTACAACGACAGCCCAACCAAGCGCCACAACAGAGCCAGCTCCGGCTGCCACCGCGACTCCTGCCGAAACTGTGGCACCGCCGCCAGACCCAGTAGTCTTGACCGCCACCTCAGATGTCATCGAATACAAATACGGGGTGGTGCAGATATCGCTCACCACAACCGACGGAAAAATCACCAACGTCACCCTGCTGCAAGGAGACACGAGCTACGGGCGTGACGCCGCATATGCCGCACTGATAGATGCCACCATCGCGGCCCAGGGAATCAACTACGGGAACTACTCCACGGCAACCTTCACCACCGACGCCTTCAAGAAGGCAGTGACCAACGCTTTGGGGAAGCTCTAGAGGCGAGCCAGCAACTCAGTGAATCCTGGGCTAGAAAATAGCGCTCCGTTTTTCGTAGTTGCGATGGCACGCATTTTTTCCCCAGCTGCAGACTCGAAAACCCGCCAGGCATCCATGCCACCAGAAATTATTGCAGTGGCCCAGATATCTGCCTCGACCAAATCCACACCGGCAACCGAGACCTGAACAAACTGCGCCGCCTGATCGGTGCGCCAGATGTGCTCACCGCGCTCAGAGATGCCACTTGTTGCAACGGCACGAAATGGAAACCCGGAGAGGTCCAAAACCAAATTTGCTCCGGCATCCTCGGCGGCCACTGACTTTAGATTCGAAAGACCCACGCGATTCAGGATTGGCGAGTCGAGTTCTGGGCTCAGGAAAATGTCCCCACCGGCATTGATGGTGAACTTCCTCACCCCATTGGCCAGCAAGAAGTCTGCGGCGTTTTGGGTGGCCCAGGACTTGACCAAACCAGACGGATCGTATTCAGGTGTGCCAATCTTGGCATCAAAGAAACCGTATGTTTCTTCCTTCCAAAAGCCCACCTTCTCTCGAACGGCCAATTGCGGAAATGAGGCTTGATCCCAGGCAAGCTCTCCCCTGACAAGTTGCGAAATCTCAGAATCGTCAATGTATAGGCTGAATCTCTGGTTAGCATCTTCCAAAATCTCAACGGCTGATGCCGCCAACTCCTCCAAACGCTGGTCACCGGCCTGGTCTTCAATTTGGAAGACAAAGCCGGTTCCCATGCAGGTTGCGAGGTGCCTAAACATTAGTCGTCGTCGTGATCGTCGTCGTGATCCTCATGGTGATCATCATCGTGGTCGTCGTCGTGATCCTCGTAGTGGTCATCGTCGTAATCACTGTAGCTACCTCCACCTGGAGTTGGGCTGGATAGGTTTCCAGTCGCAGTTCCTGTTGCAGGTGAAGTGACGGCGGTGCCTGTTCCTGTTGAGGTAGAGGTTCCGCCGCTGTAAGGCGTTGGACTTGAGGTGTTGCCTGCAACTGGGGCCAAAGGAGCGAGTGGGTCAACTACTGTCGTCACCTCAGGAGTAGGGGTCGCTGTAGGAGATGGTGCAGGGGTCGCGGTAGCCACCGGAGTCGATGTTGCAGTTGGAACAGGGCTTGCAGTGACGGTAGCGGTGGCCTGAGGTATTGCCTCGGCGACTGCCTGCAGGTTGCTGGCGCTAAAGGTTGCGCTAGCCGAGCTCGAGTAAGTGCCCGAATCGGTAGCGACCTGCTCCGAAGGAAGGGTTGGGGCGGCAGCCTCAGCCTGCACCTGAACATCACCCTGAGCTGTAACCGGGTTGCCAAAGGCGTCGGTGTCGCTGCTAGCTGTGGCCTCGTGCACCAGCGGCATGATGCTAGGTGATGCTACGGCGGCTACTGAAGCCAGCGAACCGATGGCGATTACAGCCGAGCCGATCTTGGGCAGCAGAGATGGTCTGCGGTCATCTATCACGTACTTCTTGTTGGACATTGTTGCCTCCTGTGAGATAAAGACAACCAGCCCGAAGTTAGAAGAGCGTTAATCCCTGATTAGTAATCTCTAATTTTTCGGCAAGGTCTCTAGGCGCGCAGTGCCTGGGCAAGCTCACGCCAGTGGCTAACCAGCTTGTCCATGTCCTTTTGCTCATGGGCCAGCGATACCAGCCACTGCTCATCAAGTCCTGGAGGGGTAAGCACGCCGCGATTCACGCCCCAAATCCAAGACAGCTCTGCTGCGAGGAAGTCGGTTGCCTTGAAGTCTCGATAGTTCCGCACCGGTGTCGGCGACCAAATCATCGCTCCCTTGACACCGAATCCGATGGTGTGAGCTGGGAGCTCGTACTCGCGGATGATGGCATCTAACTTCTTCAGCGTTTCGGTGTTGATGCGCTCTGCCTTGGCAAGTGCCTCCGGAGTTGCAATCTCGTCCATCGCAATGGCCGCTGCCATTGTGACTGGGTTTCCGTTGTAAGTGCCGAAGTGGGCCATGCGACCATCTACCACCGCATCCATGTACTTTTGCTTGCCACCGAAAGCAGCTAGCGGTAGTCCGCCACCGATGCTTTTTGCCAAGCAAATGAGATCCGGCTTCACGCCAAGCTTTTTCGCCGCTCCAGCAATGCCAGCGGTGAGACCAGTCTTGACCTCGTCAAAGATGAGAGCGATGTCGTACTCGTCGCACAAATCGCGCACCCGCTGGATGTAGCCCTCGTCGGGAAGGATGATGGAGAGGTTTTCCACCACCGGCTCGATTACGAAGCAGGCGATTCTGTCCCCATGCTCTTTGAAGATTTGCTCCAGGCGGTCGGCATCGTTGTAACCAACTGTGTAAACCTCGCCGGGAACCGAATCAAATGGAGCCCAAGGCTCAGGGGCGTCCGCCGGTCCGATGTCTGCCAAATCTGGCTTCACAGAGACCTGCAGCGGATCGTAACCACCGTGATAGCCGCCCTCAATCTTGACAATGGCCTTGCGCCCAGTAACTGCGCGAGCGGTGCGAATCGCATACATGGTGGACTCGGTGCCGGAGTTTGTAAAGCGAAGCATGTCAAGGCCAAAACGCTTCTGGTAGCGCTCGGCTGCTTCAGTAGAGATTGGTGAAGGAGTCACAAATAGCGTTCCAGTTTTCTTGAGCGCCTGCTTTACCTTCTTGACTACGGCTGGGTTGAGGTGGCCGGCCAGCATCGCACCGAATCCCATGGAGAGATCTAGCAGTTTGCGACCGTCAACATCGGTGACATAGGCACCCTTGGCACTCACCACAGAAATGGGGAACGGGTCCCAGTGCTGGAAGCTCGAGGTAACACCTAGTGGCAGCACCTTGCTTGCCCGCTGGTTGTGTGCACCAGATTCTGGGTAGGTCTTGCGGAATCTCTCCCACTCCTTATCCAAAAGGGCTTGCACACGCTCTGGGTCAAGTGGCTGGAATGTTTCTGGGACCACTCGCCATCCGGCTGGGTCGTTTTTTAGCATGGTCTCATTCGACATCGAATTGCTCCTTGTTTCTGCCATTGTCACCCACAATGTCAAAAAGGTCGAATTTATTCCAAAAAGTCAACTAAATTAGTGGAGAAATTGATAAGTAGCTTCGAAATCAGTTGTTAGTCAAACCAGGTGGTTGGCGATCCCAGTGAGAGCAAGACGGCGAAAATCACTGCCACAACCACTATCAAGGTTGCAATCAGAAACAGCGGCCTTCCGATAAACCAGCGGAATAGCGAGTCAAACCAACCGGCATCTTTAGGGTGGTCGGAGGACTCAGTTCGCCAAGCTCCCTCCAGGCTGCCCTGCGCGAGTAGCCTGCGGTCCCAAGGAATGGTCGCGAATGGAACTATCGCAAGTATCACAGCCGTAATTGTCTTGCTAATCCGCCAGCGCTGATTGACCCCAACTAGGACTGCTGTGGTGCAGTAGGACAAAAACATCGCGCCGTGAATTGAGCCGGCGATACCCACTCCAATAGGCAATGGGTCTCCCACTGCCCTTAGCACCAGCGCCGTAATTAGCAGTGCCCAGGTAATGGCCTCACCAGTTGAGAACAAGCCATAGAGCTTCTTTGGACTCAAGTGAACTCCCTTCGCATCCCTCTAGCCTAGGCTTCCCTTGTGAACGATAAACGCCGCCAAGCGCTGATGATTGGCGCATCGGTCATAGCCGGATCATTCATTGCAGCTCAGTCCCGCACAATTTCAGGGCTCAGCGTCGCGCTGGATAACTGGATCGTGGCCGCATTCCTTTCGTTCTCTTCCGGGACGCTAATCATCGGGGCCATCCTGCTGTTTTCAAGGCGGCACCGGGCACGTGTAAAGCCGCTATTGGCCGATTTGCGCTCGGGAAGTTTTCCGGTTTGGGGGCTCTTAGGTGGAGTCTTCGGCGGCTTCTTTGTGATGATGCAGGGCTTTGTCGCCGCTGCAATCGGAGTGGCCTTGTTTTCCGTTGGAGTAGTTGCCGGGCAGGCCATGGCCGCGCTCATCATCGACAACTTTGGTCTGCTGAGCATGACCAAGCGACAGGTAACGTTGGCCAGACTGCTTGGACTGGTTCTAACTTTTAGCGGACTGGTGATTACGGCTGACTTGGGCTCCTACTCCTTCACACCGCTAATTTTGCTTGCCGTCTTAGCCGGAGCTGGCACAGGGGTGCAGCAGGCGCTGAACGGGCGAATCAGAGCTACGTCCGGTTCGCCTGTGCTGGCAACGCTGATCAACTTTGTCGCAGGTACTCTTCTGATTGCCTTGGCCCTGCTCATCTCGGGGCATGTCCAGGTGGCCAGCTTCCCAACCAATCCGCTGCTTTATTTGGGCGGTGCCATGGGAGTCACGTTTATTTTTCTTCAGGTCGTGGTGGTGCAGCACATCGGCACATTGGCGCTGGGTATCTCGATGCTGTTTGGGCAACTTTGCGGTTCTCTGCTGCTGGATCTTGTTATCCCCGTCAGCGACAGGAGTGTCACTAGCGCAACGCTCATAGGCATCTTGTTGGCGCTAGTTGGAGCTTCGGTACTAGCGCTTAGGCGCTAGCTACATTCCCGCTTGAGCGAGAGCATCATCCAGGGCCTTCTTGAAAGCTTGGGTGGTGAAAGTCGCCCGAGAAATGTTGCCGAAGTTGCTTCCCTGGGCCTGCAAAGCAAGGTCTACAAGCATCGGTGGAACTTGCTGGTATTGGCGACCATCGGTTGTCGCCTTGATGATGTCGATTGACTCAATGAGATTGCCATTTACAGTCACGGCGAGCTGAACCTGACCGTAGCGGTAATTGACTGTCGAAGAGGTGTAGGTCGAACTGGCACTCGCACTCTGCGTTGGCTCTGCCGTCGCGATTGCGGTTTCGGTCGGGGCAGCGGCAGCGTCCGTTGCCGATGGCGATGAGGTAGTGCTGGGCCCAGTTGTAGCGCTCGATGAGCTTGATGGTGCAGTTGCCTGCGAGGTTTCCTGCACCGCTGCGGCTGGCAGCGCCATGGTGACTGCGCCATTCTGTCCAACGAGGTAGCTGGTTCCTAGGGTAGTAAGTCCAAGCACCCCCAGGGCTAGTCGAGTTTCTTTTCTCACCAGGCATACTCCTCTGTGTGAATGTGGTCCTCGGCAACTCCAAGTTCCCGTAGGGTTTTTTCGATGGCCTCAGTTAGCGGCTGTGGCCCGCAAACATAGACATCAGAGCTGGCAACGTGCGGAAAGTGTCCGCTCAGCGTTTGCGCATCGGATAGTGCGGTCCTGCTCAGCCAATTTCCATTTGCTGGCCGAGAGCCGGATGCCACCAAGAGTCGGTGGCCTCGTCGGCGGCTGATATCGCGAAGTTCGGTAAGCAAGGCAGAGTCTTCCTCGTCCCGGGTGCGATAGAGAATGCTCACGTCTCCGGGGGTGCCGGCCAATTCCTCGGCCAGGGCACGTATTGGAGGTATTCCAATGCCGGCTCCAATTAGCAGCACATTTCGCCTGGTGCGGGAGTGCTGGGTGAAGACGCCGTAAGGCCCCTCTAAAAGCACCCTGGTGCCAACCGGCACCTTTTGCATCAGCGAGGAACCGTCACCGCGGTCGCCAATGGTAAATCGCAACACCTTGTCGGTCGGCTTGGAGGAGATCGAGAAGGGGTGGGCTTGGAACCACAGGTCTTTGGTGAGGAACCTCACCTGAAAAAACTGCCCTGCGTGAGCACCAAACTTATTGAGCTTTCGGCCGCCTATGTAGATCGAGATTGAGTCGCTGCTCTCCCGCTTCACCATAACCACACGCAATGAACTGGTAGCCGAGTTCCAAATTGGCAAAAGTAAGCGGAAGACCAAGATGTTTAGACCAGCAAAGAGGTAGAGAAATGTCCAGAAGGCTAGGTGCCAGATGCTTGCAACGACATCGCTGCCCATCGAAAAGATGTGAGGAATAGAAAATCCAACTACCGCGTAGCTAAGCAGGTGGGTGATAAACCAGCTCTCGTAGTTCAGCCGGCTTCTAACAAAGCGGAATGAACTGAGAACCACCAGCACCATGAGGAGAATCGAGAGGGTGGCCGTAAGGAGATCGGTGACGCTGGTGACCATCCACCAAAGCTCCGCCAAAACGTTGCGCCCGTCACTGATTGCCCAGCTGGTGAGCGAGAAGGCAAAGTGGCCAAGGATCAGGTAGAACGCCGGTTTGCCCAACTGCTTGTGGGCCTCGGTAGCTCGGTCTTGGCCCACAATCCGGTCAATCCAAGGAACCCTGGCCGTCAACAGCAGCATGAGAATCAGTAGCGCATTACCAACCAGCGAGGTGGCACGGCTCAGCGCATCCAGCCAACTAGGTAGGTCGCTGAGGTTTGCCAACCCGCCATCAAGCAGGAACATTGCCAGGGTAGCCACGACGGTGACATAGCCGAGGGACTGCAGTAGCTCGACGCGCCGCTGTCGCCTAAGAAGCTTTTTGGGCCCTAAAACTAATGGCTCTGCTGATTTCACTCGATCAGAGTTCCACAGCAACTTGAGCTATTGCTGGAGAAAAGCTGAAAGCAAGCTGAATTTATAGATTCTCAATCAGGACATCAGGGTGACGGTCGAAGCGGTAGCCCTTACCGCGTGCGGTGCGCACCACATCGTCATACTCGCCCAGCTTGGCCCGAAGCCTGCGGACATGAACATCTATGGTGCGGGCATTGGGTGTTGGCTCACCGCAGCGCTCAGAGATGGCCGCGATTTCTTGCCTGGCGACGTTTCGCCCCTGATTCTCAATCAGGAACGAAAGCAGCTCAAATTCCTTGCAGGTAAGACCGGCGTTCGATCCGTCCACGTAGACGCGCTTGCGGGAGAGATCAACAACTACGCCCTTGGCTGCGGTTGCCTCCTCCTGCTCCGGCTTTGCAGTCTTGGTAGCCCGCTGCTCCCCCAAGGCAATTCTGGTTATGTCGAGGTTTCTGCCTTTGGCCTCTACCGGAGCGATGGCGAGCGCCGCGTAGGTTTCGTTTGCAAGCTCCGGCACCAGCTCGCCGAGTCGCTTACGCAGTTCGGTTGCAATTTCTGCCAGTGAGGTTCCAGATGCCTGAGCCTGAGCTTCGGAGATGCCAACGTATAGGGCGAAGCCCTTTGCCTCAGTGATCTTGGTGGTTGCTAGCTTTGTCATTTTTTGAGTCCTTTTTCGATGTGCGAATTTGAGGTGCACGAATCACGTGCGTTTGTTGGGGTGCTGGTGCCGTTATTACTAGTCAGGTAAGCGTTGTGACTAGCGGCACATCAGCATGCACATGCACATCGAGCAGGACATAGCGGCGCCAGTGGCGCGGAAGTCAACTGCTGAAGTACTCATTGAGGAGAATTTTGCAGAAGGTTTAGGCCTAAGTCAAATCGTTTCTGATTGTTACGACTAGACCCGGGCCAAGAGCCAATCGAACAGATCGCGCTCAACCTCTGCCCGAATGGTGTCGTTGAGCAGCTCGTGGTAGCCTCCCGGATAGATGATGAGCTTCCTATCCGGCGAAAGGATTTTTTCGTTCAGGCCCATCGAGTTGAGGTAATTGGTGCTCTCATCCTTGTTGCCGTGGATGATCAGCGTTGGCACCTTCCAGTTATCGGTCTTGGACCAAACCTCATCGGAAATCTCCAGTACCGTCTTGGCAACCAGGTTCTTAGCTTTGCCGGTGTACATCATCGGATCGGCATCAATTACCTTCACCAGATCCTTGTCTCTTGTCAGCGCCTCCACCCCCGGGCGTGGAAGTGGCATGGGGCCTGATGGTGCAATGGTGGTGGCAATCTTTGAGAGCATGCGCTCCCAGCGCTTCGATGGTGTCTGCATTGCAGAGGCGCTCACGATAGCGGCAGCGATGGTGCCGCGCTCCCGCACAATGCTCGCAGCCGTAATCAAGCCACCAAGTGAGTGCCCGAAGAGCACTGTTGGTAGTCCAGCCGGCAGTGCCTGGCGGGCTTTCAGGTGCAAATCAACTGCCTCGTGCAGGTCGATCTGACCGCGCTCCCCCTCGCTGCGGCCGTGGCCGGGGAGGTCAATCGCAAAGACATCAAAGCCGTTTTGGTTGAGCTTGGGGATCAGGCCGCTGTACTGGGTGACATATCGCTCGGCGTATTCGCCATATCCGTGCTGCAGCAAAACCTGCGCTCTGGGGCTAGCCGCCCGCCATACATAACCTGCAACCGGTGCACCAATATCCCAAGATGACATGCTCCTAGGCTAAAACAGATTTGCTAAATCAGGCGCTGAGCCTGCAGCGCAATCTCCAATTCCTCATTGGTGGGCACAACCAGAATCCGCACCTGACTGGGGTCTGTTGAGATGTCTCTGGCCTCTTTGCTCCGAACTGCGTTTTTCTCGTCATCGAGCTCGATTCCTAGTGCAGACAAGTTGGCGCAGACAGCAGCGCGTTCGCCAGCCGCATTTTCCCCGACGCCACCGGTGAACACAATCGCATCGCAGCGGCCAAGCTCGACCAAGTACGCACCCAGGTAGTGCCGCACACGGGATGTGAAGATTTCGAGTGCAACCATGGCCGCCTGGTCTCCAGCTGCAGCTCGTTCGGTCACGTCTCGGAAGTCACTGACTCCGGTTAGACCCAACATGCCCGACTTTTTGTTCAGTAGCGCGTCCACCTCATCGGCACTCATTCCCGCTTCCCTCATGAGGTAGAACACGATTGCTGGGTCAATGTCTCCGGAGCGGGAACCCATCACTAAGCCCTGCAGCGGAGTCATGCCCATGGATGTGTCGATGCTCTTGCCGCCTTGAATTGCGCAGGCCGATGCCCCATTTCCTAGATGCAGAACGATGCCGTTGAACTCTTCGGGCTTCTTCCCCAAGAACTCGGCGGCCTTGCGCGAAACAAACGAGTGCGAGGATCCGTGGAAGCCATAGCGGCGAATTGAATACTTATCTGCAAGCTCGTGATCAATCGCGTAGCGATAGGCGCTCTCCGGCATGCTCTGGTGGAATGCCGTGTCAAAGACCGCCACCTGCGCGAGCTTCGGAAAAGCCCTCCTGGCTGCTCGAATACCGGCTAGGTTGCCTGGGTTGTGCAGCGGTGCCAGTGGAATCAGCTCTGAAATCGCATTCTCTACGGCATCGTCAATCAGAACCGGCTGGGAAAACCGCTCGCCACCATGAACCACCCGGTGACCAACAGCAATTGGTTCAATTCCACTGGCAGAGAGTTCGGAAAGCATTTCGGCGAAGGCAGCCGCGTGGTCAGTGACGCGCTCGATGGTCCCGGCGAGCAGTGACTTCTCGGATTCGGAGTCCACCACCTGATACTTCAGCGAGGAGGAGCCGGAGTTGATTACAAGAATTGGTTTCAATTTCAGCCTGCTGCCTGGATGGCGGTGATAGCGATGGTGTTGACGATGTCCGGCACCAAGGCGCCGCGGGAAAGATCATTCACCGGCTTATTCAGTCCCTGCAACACCGGACCGATTGCGAGTGCTCCGCTAGTGCGCTGCACTGCCTTGTAGGTGTTGTTTCCGGTGTTCAAATCAGGAAAGACAAACACGGTGGCGCGTCCGGCGACCGATGAGCCAGGCAGCTTGGCGGCCGCAACGGCTGCATCCACTGCCGCATCGTATTGAATCGGGCCTTCCACGGAAAGCTCTGGAGCACGCTCGCGCACCAGCTGAGTGGCCGCTCGAACCCTGTCCACCTCAGCCCCTGAGCCAGACTCACCGGTCGAGTAGGACAGCATGGCAACATGCGGTTCGATGTTGAATTGGCGAGCGGTCTCAGCGGAGGAAATTGCAATGTCGGCAAGCTGCTCGATTGTCGGCTCCGGAATCACAGCGCAGTCGCCGTAGACCACGACCCTGTCCGCCAGCGCCATCAGGAAGACACTCGATACAGAGTCGACGCCGGGCTTGGTTTTGACGAATTCAAAGGCTGGTCGAATTGTGTGGGCGGTGGTGTGCATCGCTCCAGAGACCATGCCGTCGGCAATCCCCAGCTGAACCAGCATGGTGCCAAAGTAAGACACATCGAGCATCTTCTCTTTGGCCTGCTCCTCGGTGACTCCCTTGTGAGAGCGCAGACTTAGGTATTCATCAACGCAAGGCTGATAGTGCTCACTGGTTGCAATTTCGACCAACTGGGCGCCGGTTAGATCCAGCCCAAGTTCGACTGCTCTTGCCTTCATCGCCGCAGGGCTGCCGAGAATGATCAGCTCTGCAATGTTTTTCTGCAACACCAGATGGGCCGCCTGCAGGATTCGGTCATCGGCTCCCTCGGGCAGCACGATGGTCTTCTTGGCATCGCGGGCGCGCTCGGTGAGGCTGTATTCGAAGTACATCGGAGTAATCGCTCGCGGCTGTGAGTTGTCCAGGTTGCCCAATAGTTCTGCGACGTCGATGTGGTCAACTACCAACTGCCTGGCCCTGGCAACTTTGTCAGGGTCTGAGGCTCCGATTACTCCCCTAGTGGACGCAATCTTGATGGTGGTGTCGAAGCTGCGCCCATCGGTGGTAATCACAGGTAGTGAAGGCTCTAGGCCATCGATGAGCTGTCTGATCTGAGTCGGTATCTCGAAGCCACCGTTTAGGACGATGCCGGCTAGGCGAGGAAAAGTCGCTGACTTATCCGCCATCAACAGAGTCATCAGAACGTCGGTTCTATCCGCCGGCAACACCACCACGCTGTTTTCGGTGATGCGCTCCAACACGTGCTCTGGTGTCATGGCGGCCACCACCAAATCCATGGCTTCGCTGGCAAGCCGCTGTGTGCTGCCAAACTCCAGCTTGCCGCCGACCGCCTCCAGGATTCGGCCCATGCGCGGTGCTGGCAGGAACGGATCCTCTGGCACCACCCAAACCGGAACGTCCTTTGGCAGAGCATGAGCGACCGAGGCCCGAATTGAGTCCAGCCGCTCCGCATCGGCTCGATTTACAACCGCGGCCAAAATCGTGGTGTGAGCCTCGCGCACCTCAACCATGGTCTGCTCGGCCATGGCCAGCAGATCCTGCGAGTTCCGCGGTGCGGCTTGGCCAAGGTGTTCGCTGGTGGTGTAGACCTCACGGCCGTTGAATACCAAGATCATGGGCACACCAATGTTGGCGGCTACCCGGGCATTGAAAGAAAACTCGGCGGGGCTAAAGATGTCGGTGTAGTCGCTGCCGATAACCACAACAGCATCGCAGCGCTCTTCAAGCGCCTTGTAGCGCTCAAGAATCTTCGCCAGTGCCACCTCCGATGACTGGTGCATCTCGTCGTAGCTGACTCCAATGCACTCCTCAGGCTCAAGCTCCATGTTGGTGTTTGCTAGCAGCAGATCCAGCACCGAATCCAGGCCCTGGTCGGGAGTCACCGAGCGAAAGACACCAACTCGGTCAAACTTCTTGGTAAGTGCCTCGAGAACGCCTAGGGCTACTACCGACTTGGCGGTGTGTCCCTCAACCGATGCGACGTAGACGCTCTGTGCCATGGGATAAGGCTACTCCGAATTTTGGGACCCCAGTTATAAAAACGTTATCGACGCGTGCCACAATGAACTTTCATGACGTCACTGGCCATTCTGCTGTTGGTCGTTCTGGTGACGGCCGGCCTCTACCTGCGCCAGTCAATGCGGCTGTTCGCTGTCGTGCCGCTAGCACTTATTGCCGGAATAGTTTTGCTACTGCTCTCCGGCTTCCCAGGCTTTGATGGACTGGGGCTTACACAAGGCTGGAGTGGGGTCCCAGAGGAGCTCATCTCAGTGGTCTTTGCGACCCTGTTTTTTGGCAAGACACTGATTCCACTTAGGGAAATCTGGCGCTTTGCCGGCCCCCAATTGGTGCTCTCGCAGCTGATGGCATGGGGTCAATACCTAGTTGGTGGCCTGCTTACACTGCTGATCTTGGTTCCGCTGTTTGCGGCGAATCCGCTGAGCGCCGCACTTATTGAGATTGGCTTCGAGGGCGGTCATGGCACAGCCGCGGGCATGGCAGGGCTTTTTGTTGAGCTTGGCTTCAGCGAGGGCGAGGACATCGCTCTCGCGCTTGCCACGGTTGGTCTGGTGATCGGCCTGATCTCTGGTCTAATTTTTGCCGCTGCCTACCGGCTTCGCACCGGTTTGCGCGGCAGCACGGATTCTGGCGAGCGCATTCGCACCAGGCTACTTACGGTGCAATCAATGCCTCGGCTGATTGGTCAACTTGCCCTGGTTGCGCTGGCAGTCGCGATGGGCGAAGGATTCAAAGTGCTTCTGGTTGCCGGGGAAGATGCCCTGCGGACCATTGTGCCGATTGTCGAGATTGCGAGGTTCATCCCGGTGTTCCCGCTTGCGATGCTGGCGTCAATTCTGATTCAGTTCCTAATGCAAAAACTGCGGATTGATCAGCTGTTGCACCAGCCGACCATGGACCGCATTGGCGCTCTGGCGCTCGATGCGGTAATTCTGACGGCACTAGCCACGATGTCGCTGACGGCGGTGGCCGAGAACTGGCAGATAGTTGTCATTCTGGCCCTCGGCGGAGTCCTCTGGAACTTGAGCATGCTGTTTTTGGTGGCCCCTAAATTGTTCACTGAGTTCTGGTTTGCCCGCGGCCTGGGAGATTACGGACAATCGCTAGGAACAACCGCTACGGGGCTTTTGCTGATTGACCTGGTGGACCCACAGCGAAAGTCCGGAGCGATGGAGCGCCTGGGTTATGCGGCGCTTATGTTTGAGCCGATTCTCGGCGGTGGGCTGTTCACCGCCAGCTCACTGCTGATCGCCTATCACCTGGGCGCACCGGTGCTGACTGCAATTGGACTTGGTTTTGTGCTGCTGTGGCTTTTGGTTGGCTACCTCGCGTTTATCCGCAAGCGAGCAATCGCGGGCTAATTGCACTAACCTTGGTAGAAATTCCCGCCCAATGAAGAGCGATTCCATCCGCAACTTCTAATCAAGGATTTCTAAATGTCTGAACAAGCAAATATTGGCGTTGTTGGTCTAGCCGTGATGGGCTCAAATCTTGCCCGCAACCTTGCCTCTCGGGAGGGCAACCGTGTTGCCGTTTACAACCGCTCTTTTGATAAGACTCAGCTGCTAGTGAGCGAACACCCGGAGGCCAACTTTCTAGCCGCCGAAACAATCGATGACTTCGTGGCATCACTGGCTACCCCTCGCACCGCAATCATCATGGTGCAGGCTGGTGCCGGAACCGATGCCGTGATCGCGCAGCTTGCGGAGCGCTTCGAGCCGGGTGACATCATCGTCGATGGTGGAAATGCCCTGTACACCGACACCATCCGTCGCGAGAAGGAAGTTTCCGCCAAGGGCATCCACTTTGTCGGTGCTGGTATCTCCGGTGGCGAGGAGGGAGCCCTAAAGGGACCCTCGATCATGCCCGGTGGCACCAAGGAGGCCTATGCGACTCTGGGTCCAATTCTGGAAACCATTGCGGCTGTTGCTGAGGGCGAGCCCTGTGTCACCCACATCGGCTCCGATGGTGCCGGGCACTTTGTAAAGATGATTCACAACGGCATCGAGTATGCCGACATGCAGCTGATTGCTGAGGCCTACGACCTGCTACGCCAGTCCGGTGGTTTCTCACCGGCCGAGATTGCAGACATCTTCGCCGAGTGGAACAAGGGCGAGCTGGAGAGCTACCTGATCGAAATCACTGCAGAGGTGCTGAAGCAGACCGATGCCAAGACCGGCAAGCCGTTTGTTGATGTTGTGCTGGACGCTGCCGGCAGCAAGGGCACCGGTGTCTGGACCGTGCAGACTGCACTGAACCTTGGCACCCCGGTTTCCGGCATTGCCGAGGCAGTATTTGCCCGCAGTCTCTCTTCCCAGGCAGAGCAGCGTGCTGGCAAGCCTGAGCTGCCAGCCAGCGCGCAGAGCTGGAGCGTTGAGGACAAGCCGGCTTTTGTTGAGGCGGTTAGACGTGCGCTCTATGCCTCCAAGATCGTTGCCTACGCCCAGGGCTTTGATGCCATTCGCGCCGGCGCCAAAGAGTTCAACTGGGAGATCAACCTTGGTGAGGTTGCCAAGATCTGGCGAGGTGGTTGTATCATCCGGGCGCAATTCTTGAACCGCATCACCGATGCCTACCGCAAGAACGAGAGCCTGCTTTCACTCCTGTTTGACGAGTACTTCATCAGCGCTATTGAGGCATCGGTTGCATCGTGGCGCGAGGTGGTTGCTATGGCGGCGCTCTCCGGTATTCCAGCCCCTGCATTCTCTTCCAGCCTGTCCTACTACGACGGCCTGAGAGCGGAGCGCCTGCCGGCTGCTCTGGTGCAGGGTCAGCGCGACTTCTTCGGAGCTCACACCTACAAGCGAGTGGACATGGAGGGCACCTTCCACACCCTGTGGTCTGGTGACCGCACTGAGGTGCAGACCGACTAACCTAGGGGCTGTGTCCCACTGGGTATTCAAGTTCATCCCGATGGCCCTAATTTGGGGCTCCAGTTTTCTATTCATTGAGCTCTCGCTAGAGCTAACCACGGCCGTTGGTGTTGCCTTCTGGCGCACCCTGCTAGGGGCAGTCGCCATGTTGATAATTGGACTGCTATTGCGAGCGCCGCTTCCAAAGAAGCTGGTTGAATGGGCACACCTGAGCGTTGCCGGTTTTTTCATGTCGGCCTTCCCCTTCACGATGTATGCCTTTGCTCAGCAGTACACGACCAGCATCCTCGCCGCCATCCTCAATGCCACCACGCCGATCTTCACGCTGCTGGCTATCCTGACGCTGTTTCGTGACCAGCGCTCAGGCTCGAAGGCAATCATCGGATTGCTGATCGGACTGGCCGGGGTTGGCATCACGCTTGGCATCTGGCAGGGATTTGGTGAAAACGATCAGATTGCGATTCTTGCTTTGGTGGCAGCCAGCGCCTCCTATGGAATCGGTACGCCATACATCCGCAAGTTCATCACCCCGATGAAGCTGCCGCCGACCTCGACCGCAGCGGTGCAGGTGCTTTCGAGTGCAGCAGTGCTGCTGCCGGTCTATGTCCTTACCGGGCCGCTATTTATAGCCGAGCCGAGACTGGAAACTGCCGGCTCGTTAATTCTCTTGGGTGTGCTCGGTAGCGGAGTTGCCTACTGGCTGTTCCACCAGGTGGTGGCCCAAGCCGGATCGCAGGTGGCGGCCATGGTCACATACACCAACCCGGTCATCGCGACTTTCTGGGGCATCCTGCTTCTCGGCGAAACGCTGCACTGGTTCGAGCCGGTCGGTGCGCTGCTGGTGCTAGCCGGCGCCTA
>JALQVB010000012.1:0-3192 GCA_023260495.1 Aquiluna sp. | reverse complement strand
GGCCGGCTCGCTGTCCGAAAACGCTAGCCAAACATTGGCAGGCACGAAGCCTGCCTTCTCATAGAGCTTCACCGCGCCGGTGGCATTGCCGGTGTCAACACCCAGTGCAACATCCTTGAAACCTCGGGCAACCGAGTAGGCACAGCCCCAGCGCAACAGCAGCTCGCCATATCCTTTGCCTCGGAACTGCGGCAGCACCCCAAGCTTGTCAATGAAGCCACCTTTGTTTTCGCTGCGGTGATCGGTACAAACCAGCAGCCCAGCTGGTTTTGATTTCTCGAACAGAAAGAACACTCCAGCCGAATCCTGCATGCTCATTCGGCGCTGCAGCCGATCCCACTCGGCAAAGTCTTTTTGCTTGAAGCCGTAGTGCGAGGCAAAGGACTCCATCAATAGCCGATGCCCCAGCTGTCGGTCTTTTTCAAAATCGGCCTGGGTTATCTCCACCCGGTAGGGAAGCTTCGGAAACACTGGGCTGGGTGCCGGGTTGCGCATAGTCCAGTACTTGCGCACCAGTCGCATTCCTGCCCGCAGGTTGGCTTCGGTCAGCTCCTTATCGTTTTGATTGCAGGAGCCGCGCAGCTCGTAGCCCGGGTGTTTTTCCCTGGCCCAGCCAATTGCATGGTTCAGGCTGCGGTCGTAATCGTGGTTTGCCGGCAGCCCAAATACGTCGATTTCGACTCGTCTTCGAGAGCTATCCACCTGCGCCGCAATAACGTCAGTAATAACGCCTTGTTCTTCAAACACTTGCGCGAAAACCTCGCCATAGTGGCCATTTAGTTCGTCTCGAATTTCCTGTTCGCTGGAATCCTCAAAATCGGGATCGATGGCACTGTCATGCGCATTGCAAAGTGCCACTATCTGTGGCACATCCTCTTCGCGCCAGGACCTAAACGACATCTGGCTTCCGCAAGTCGGGCAGTAACCAGGCCTTGGAAACAAACAGCAGCGCGAGGGCCGAGGCGAAGAACAGGGCCGCGATCAGAATTCCGAGGTCGACGGTGCTCTGCGAATCAAGTAAGAAATAGAAACCGGAGAGCACCGAAGCAAAGGTGAAGTTGAACACTCCCAGCAAGCTGGAGGCCGTGCCGGCCTCGGAGCCATGGTTGTAAAGCGCAATGGTGGGAATGATGGTCAGGCTGGCGCCGAATATGAACAGCTGGAGGGCAAACAGCGACTCAATCACCCAGAAGTCGGAACTGGCAAAAACACTTAGCCCAAGGCCCAGCCCCACGCCAATGGCGGAAACTCCAAGCAGCACCCAGTGGCCTTTGATGTATTTGGCAACAATGGCACCGATCTGCACGCCTAGCCAAGAGGCTGCCCCATTTACGGCCATCCAGACGCCGAACACGGTAGGAGAGATTCCGAAGCCCTCCTGGTAGATGAATGGAACGAAATTTAGATAGCTGAACAGCGAGCTGAACTGAAAAGCGGCAACCAACATCAAGCCGATAAACACCCGATCATGCAGCACGTTGAGATATCCCCGAGCCAGACCGATAGGCGTGCTGGAGCGCCGCTTGGCAACTGGCAGTGTTTCAATCAACAGGGCCGAGGTGGCCAGCAGCAAGACCAGCACGATTAGCGCGAAGACCAGAGCCACTCCCTGCCACGGGATGTATTCGGTGAGCTGGGAGCCAACAATGGGACCGGCAATTGGGGCCAGCGACTGCACCAAGAACACCCGGGCCAACATCTGCGACATCTTCTGGCCGCGGTAGAGATCGCGAATAATGGCCCTGGCCACCACGTCACCACCGGCGGCAAAGAAGCCCATGAAGAATCGCAGCCCAATAAATGTCTCGATGTTTGGCGCAAAGAACACCAGCGCCGTGGCAATCACATAGCCGGCAATCGTGAAGAGCAGCAGCTTGCGGCGGCCGTAGGCGTCAGAGAGTGGACCAATGAGCAACTGCCCAGCGGCAATGCCGATTGTCACCCCCGTGAATGACGCCTGCACCACACCGTTGGTCACCCCATAGAACTGCCCGATGGCCGGAAAAGCTGGTAAGTAGGGGTCAATCGTGAATGGAATCAGGCTCATTGCAAGAGCCAGCAGGAAGATGTAGGCAAGCAGTAGCTTTTTGCCTAATTGGTCTCCAGAATCTATGACCCTGCCGCGAACCTGAGGGAATTTGAGTAGCGGCACGCTACGAGAATAGTGCCTCGCCGATGACTTCGCCCTCGCCCGGGCCCCCAGCGATTCCAAAGACCGCAGAGCCGATCGGAACCGTCCACTTATTCAGTAGATCCAGCTGGTCCAGGCGCTGCTGAATCGGCAGGAACTGCTTCGAAATATCGCGCTGGTAGGCGGTCCAGAGCAGGCCAACATCCAAGCTGCCGGTCTCACTAAAACCGTTCTCGTAGGAGAAGGGCCTGCGGAAAATACGCTCGCCCTCTGCCTGCGGTGCAGCGCGGCGGATGTGAGCAAAGTCTGGAATCACCAAGAGTCCATTGGGGTGCCTGGCGGCTAGATCTGGGATGTCCTCTTCCCGCTCGCCGGTAAGAGGTGCACCGTTGGCAAGGTCGCGTCCGATGACCTCTTCCTTCTCGCCCGGCCCCAACTGGTCCCAGCTATCTAGCTGCATCGCGATGCGGCGAAAAACTAGAAGCGTTCCGCCCTGAATCCACTCGGGTCCGTCCTCAATCCAGACCACCTGGTCAAAATCGTCAGTTTCAATCTTGGGGTTAGCGGTGCCATCAATCTGCCCCATCAGGTTTCGGTGCGTCATGCCGCCGGGCACCATGCCCGGGGTGTGGGCAAAGCCCGATTGCACCCAGCGCACCGAGGCAAATGGCATCGAGTCGCGAATCAAAGATCTAGTGCCGTGAGCCAGCACAATCGGGTCGTCGGCCGCAATATGAAGAAGCACGTCACCACCAGAGAACCGCTCTTCGAGTTGGTCAACGTTGAAACTTGGCAGCTCAATCATGCCACCCGGAAGCTGGCTCTCTAGATTCAGCTTGGCAAGCAGGGTGGCGCTGTAGCCGACATAGGCGGTAAATCTTGCGGGACCAATCACCAGCTGCGGGGTTGGGTCGGCCAGCACCGGGATACCCTGCGATAGCCGCTCGATGTCATCGGTGATGAGCTTCATCCAGCGCAGCATTGCCGCGCGGTCAACATCTGGCTTGATATCTAAGGCGACCATGTTGGTGACCGACTGCATCTGTAGCTCAATGCCCATC
>JALQVB010000129.1 GCA_023260495.1 Aquiluna sp. | reverse complement strand
AGTCATCTGCTGGAGGCCTGTCGGGAAGTGGGGATTCGCGAGGTAATCGCTGTTATTGCCGATCGCGGCGCTTCGGCGTCGATTGCCCTTCACAAGAAACACGGTTTTGTTGAACAGGGGCACCTCGCCAATGTTGCGGTTCGGTTTGGTCGCCCAATCGGCTCCCACCTGCTGGCGCTAAAGCTTTAGCCGGCGACTATTACTTCTTTGACTTTGCTGCGAAGGCTTTCTAGGGCCTTAGCGGACATTCCTCGACTTGTGATGATGACATCCGCGTCCTCCACGGGAGCGAATGAGGAGAAGCCGCGCACACCCCACTTGCTGTGATCTACCAACACAACAAACTTGGCGCTTCGGCGAATAACCTCGCGGTTGGTCTCGGCCTCCACAAGATTCGGTGAGCTAAAGCCAAATTCCGAGTCGATGCCGTGGGTGCCCATGAAAACCATGTCCAGATTGAACCTGGAGAAAACATCGGATGCGATGTTGCCAACCAACGAGTCAGTTGGTGTCCGCACACCTCCGGTGAGGACAACGGTCTGATCGCCGCGCGGCTTTTGTGCGAATAGGTCAGAGATTGGAACCGAGTTGGTGACGATGGTCAGTGAGGGGACATCTCGCAACCGCTTGGCGAGAGCGTAGACGGAGCTGCCGCCCATGAGCGCAACAGCCATGCCGGGCCGGACCAGCTCTGCGGCAGCCTCGGCCATCGCCTCCTTGGCCGCTTGCTCCTTCATTGAGTTTGCTGCGAAGGGTGGCTCCATGGTGGAAGAAAGAGCATTGGCGGTAACGCCGCCGTGGACTTTGTCGACTAATCCTTGCGCCGCGAGCTGCTCAACGTCGCGCCTAATTGTCACCTCGGAAACACCAAGGGCGGCCGCCAGATCTGATATCCGAAGGGCGCCAGAGGTCGAAACTTCGGCAAGGATCCTTGCCTTTCGCTGCGCTGCGAGCATTTTTTCTCCCCTGTCTTGGCTCAATAGGCTACCCGAGGTTTTCGAATTTGCGCGTTTTATTACTAACAGAATGATTACTTTTGTCGTTTTTATTTCGAAAAGTTTGGGAATATTGCCTAAGTTCGTTCATACCGAAACATTTGGGGTACAGCAGTGGCCCATTTGAGCTTTGGTAGGGGCGGGCGGATAGGCGTTTGCCCCGGCAAATGCAAAACTGAATAGCAACTGAGTAGTTACCGGGCGGGGCTAGCCTCGCCCGGTAACGGCTAGCAAACTAGAGGCAACGAGATTTAGGACCGCGCCAATTGACCATCCCACAGCACGCAATCATCAGTCAGGCCGGCACCGCGGTTGCCTTCGATTTCTCTCACGGAACACCACAAATTCTTCACTGGGGAGCCGATCTTGGCTCGGTTGATCTTGCGCAATTGCGTGAGGCGATTGTTGAGCCAACTGCACATGCAGAGCTCGATGAGCACTTTTTCCACGGAGTGTGGCGCGAGAATGCGCGAGGCAACATCCAGCGCCCAGCGCTGCTAGGCCACCGAGACGGTAGGGACTTCTCTCAGCTTTTTGAGCTTGCGGCACTTGAGGTAACCGACACAAAACTTGTAGCCACTAGCCGGGATGACCGCGCTGGACTTGAGGTTCAGGTCAGTTTCGAATTTGTCGGTTCGGGCGTCCTGGCTATAAGGCAGCAGGTGACCAACAAGGGAG
>JALQVB010000128.1 GCA_023260495.1 Aquiluna sp. | reverse complement strand
CACGGTGACTTCACCACTATCGACCTGACCGCGAAGCTTGATGGCAAGGACATCGACACCGCCGAGGACATCTCCTACGAGATTGGCTCCGGACAGCTACTGGATGGCATCGATGAAGCTCTTGACACCCTGACTGCAGGTGAGTCAACCACTTTCCGTTCCAAGCTGGTGGGCGGCGAGTTCGAGGGCCAAGAGGCCGAGATCTCCGTCACTCTAAAGGCCGTGAAGGAGCGCGAGCTACCGAAGGCGGACGATGAGTTTGCTCAGCTAGCCAGCGAATTCGACACCATCGCAGAGCTCAAGGCAGACATTGAGAAGCGCGTGGAGGCCCAGCTTCGCCGCAAGCAGGTACTGCAGGCGCGCGACCTGGTCGTAGACGAGCTTGTTGCCAAGGCCAAGGTTCCGGTTTCTAAGGTTGCGATTGAGCGCGAGGTGAATCAGCACCTTGAGGGCGAAGGGCGCCTTGAGGACGATGTGCACCGCAAGGAAGTTACCGAGGAGTCCGAGAAGAACTTTGCAATCCGCTTGATTCTTGACAAGGTAGTCCAGGCTGAAGAGATCAAGGTTGAAGATCAGGAACTGATTGACTACCTGGCCTACAGCGCTCAGAACTACGGCATGGACCCGAACGATTTCATCAAGCAGGTTGCCAACGCCGGCCAGGTTCCGCTGTTTGTAGCCGAGCTGGCTCGCCGCAAGGCAGTTGACGCTCTGGTTGAGCACGCAGAGATTACTGACACCAAGGGCACCAAGGTCGACGCCAAGGCCGCTAACGCCTAAGGCGAACAAGCAAAACGAATCAAGATTCGCTGGCTATCGTTATCTCGATAGCTAAGGAGTGATTCATGGCAATGCCGCAAATGGAGCGAAACAACGTCTTTGAGCGTCTGCTCAAAGATCGAATCGTATGGCTTGGCAGTGAGGTGAGGGACGAGAACGCAAACGAGATTTGCGCCAAAATCCTGCTCCTAGCCGCCGAGGATGCCGAGAAGGACATCTACTTTTACATCAACTCCCCGGGCGGTTCGATCACCGCCGGAATGGCCATCTACGACACCATGCAGTATGTGCCAAACGACATCGTCACCGTGGGAATTGGCATGGCGGCGTCAATGGGGCAGTTCCTGCTATCGAGCGGCACCAAGGGCAAGCGCTACGCCACGCCAAATACCCGAGTGCTGCTACACCAGCCGCTGGGTGGCTTTGGTGGAACCGCATCAGATATTCAAACCCAAGCCGAGCTAATCATGTCGATGAAGCGTCAGCTGGCAACCCTGACAGCCGCTCAAACCGGCAAGACCGTGGAGCAGATCATGGCTGACGGCGACCGTGACCGCTGGTTCACTGCCGAGGAGGCTCTCGAGTACGGCTTTATCGATCACATTCAGACTTTCGCAAACCAGTCAACCGGAGTAGGAAAGGACTAGAGATGAGCTACATCGAAACCCAGTCGGGCAGAATCTCGCTTCCCGAGGCTCGCTACATCCTTCCAGAATTTGAAGAGCGCACCTCCTACGGCTTCAAGCGTCACAACCCATACACCAAGCTGTTTGAAGATCGCATTGTGTTTTTAGGCGTGCAGGTAGACGACGCCTCCGCCGATGACATAATGGCGCAGCTGTTGGTCTTGGAGTCGCAGGACCCGGAGCGCGACATCACGATGTACATAAACTCCCCAGGTGGCTCCTTCACGGCGCTAACGGCCATCTACGACACCATGCAGTACATCAGGCCGCAG
>JALQVB010000127.1 GCA_023260495.1 Aquiluna sp. | reverse complement strand
CGATCTGAGCGCCCTCCTGGCCAATGGCTGGGACCCAAAGACCAAGCTGGCCCTGTCGTTGCAGCGCAATGGCCTCTAGGTCAAAGCGGCGAATTCGCGCCATGTCTCGGTAAAAAGTCTTGAGTTGATCCTCGCTCAGGGCATCAACGGCGGCGCCGTAGCGCTCGTATCCCTTTGGAACCCCATACGTGCCGTCCGGCGCCAGAAGCTGGAGCATGGGTTCCGAATTAGCGGGAGTCACGAAAGCTAATTTACCGACCTACTGAAAGAATTAGGCCATGTTGCGATTTCTTGTCTCCACCATTGTGAATGCGGTTGGTCTATTTGTGGCAACCCTACTGGTGCCGCAAATCAACATCACCCCATACGGCGGTGACGGAGTTTGGCAAACAATTGGCTCCTTCTTGATCATTGGTGCCCTATTCGGATTGGTGAACGCAATCATCGCTCCGGTCATCAAGGTGTTGGCGTTTCCGCTCTACATACTCACCTTTGGCCTGATTGCCTTTGTAATCAATGGCGCCATGCTGCTGCTGGCGGCGTATCTGTCCACATTGATCGGTGCCGATGTCATCACGATTGAGGGATTCAGCTCGGAAGGCCTGGAGATTGCTGGGTTCGGTTGGGCCATTCTGGGCGCCATCGTGATGAGCATCGCCAGCTTCCTAACTCGCAGCGTGCTTAGGATCCTCAAGATTCGCTAGTCGCTGCTGAGTCGGAATACCTGCTCGGTTGCCTGGCCTTGCGGCAAATTCATCCGCTGCAGCACGCTCGTTAGTCCCGCATTATCTTGAGCCTGAGCCTGGGCGGCAGTCTGGGCATAACTGGAGATGTGGTGGGCCTGCACCAGGCTCTCAAACTGTTGGCCGCTACTGATAGTGACCCAGTTTTCGGTGAGCGGGTTTCGGGTTCCAGATAGCAGAGGCACGGGATCCTGCTGAGGCTGCAGCGACACCGTTGGTACCTCAAGCGGCAAGTGCGAGATCGGTGAGCCGAGAGTTATCAGCCCAGAGACCTCGTACTCCTGAGGCTTGGTGGCAAGGTTGGCGGCTATCAATCCACCTTGCGAGTGACCAACGAAAATCACCCGATCGCCTTTTCCCGCCCCAACACTGCGCAGTGCGGCTTCGACAGCGCTCTGACTGGGCGATCCGGTGCCGGCAAAGGCACCGAAGTTGGAAGCGATGTTCAGCGGATTGGTTCCCAGCGGGCTAAAGCTTTGGGTTCCAGGAATCAGCACAACCAGCGCTCTGCCACCCCGCTCAGCGAAGCTTTGGATCCTGATGGAGCTTGCTGGTGACCAGTAGCCAGATCGCAGTGCATGCACCAGCCCCGATAGCCCGCCGGTTTGAATGATGCTGGCCTGTGAGGCGAGCACGGCGGTGCCGCCGGGAATCAAGGGCACGTTTCCAGCCAGCATCGCTGCCGGGGTTTTAAAGCCGCTGGAATGCGATACCACCCTTGCTCCCTGCGCAATCAGCTGGCTCGAACCCAGCGATGGAGCTGTGATTAGCCCGATTACGGCGAGCGCCGCTCCGGTCTGCGAAACGATATCGCTCATCGCCACACTCACCGGGTTGGCCGCCGACAAAAGCCCAGATGCGTCGCTGAGTGGACGAAACAACTGCTGCAGGAAGCCCATGATTTGGGCCTCGGTGGAAAAGTAGCTCTCGGCTGCCATCCGGCAAGCACTAGCGAGTCGCTCAATCTCGGCAATAACCGCAGGCAACTGAACAGCCAACT
>JALQVB010000126.1 GCA_023260495.1 Aquiluna sp. | reverse complement strand
ATCCCGCTGGAGGCATACCTCGGCTGGGATTCCAAGGGTGAGCTGAGCTATGCCAGTGGAGTCGCGGTTGAAATAATTAGCCGCGGAACATTCGACACCATCTCCCCTGCAGCAGCTGTCGAGCGCATCTCGGATTACCGCTGGTTTGGCGGCGCTCCTTCGCGCTACTACGAAGAGCTCTACTCCGACACCGGCAGCCTGGCAAGAAGCGATAGCGCCGTTTCTTCTCCTGCTGTTGAGCCAGTTGAGCCGGCTGAGGGAACTGGCTCTAACGATTCGGTGGCTGAAGAGCCGACTGAGGAAAAGATAGCCCCTGAAGATGTTGTTGAGTATGTCGAGCCAACAGAGCCTGAGATTGTGGATGTGCTGGTGAGCCGAGCCGAAGCTGTAACACTCTCACTCTATGACTCAAATGGCAACATGTGGCTGGTGCCGGGCTACCTGCTCTACAACGACCAGGGCTGGTTTGATGCAATCGTGTCGGTGGTTGATGGAGTCATCGCCCTGCCTGAGCCCTACGAACAGATGCCAATGATCGACGAACCGGCAATAGCCCCAGAGGTTGATCCGGCAGGCTAAAAACCATCCGGGACATGGAGCAGCACCTGCTGCTCGGTTAGCTCCGCTCGAAGACCGGCTTTGGCCGCCACCTCCGGAACCTCTGCGAAGCTTCCCAGTCCGTTTTCGAGAGCAGCCCTGACAAAAGCGCCCTTGGCCTTTTTGTTGAAGTGGTTTAGCGCCCTGCCGTCCTGGCCGAGCACCTCCATAAACTTCGATTCACGATCGGCCGGCACCGGATTTAGCTCAACGTAAGACTTTGAGCGCATGTCCAAAACCGGCCCGATGAGTCGCGGCCAGACCTCTGCATGCGCCTCGGTCCATAGCTTTTTCAGACTCACACCTGGAATCTTGGAAGTGGCGCTGAGTCGATAGTTGGGAATCTGCTGCATGGATGGCAAAAGCCCAAAGAGCGCCGACTGAATAAACAGCTGCTGGTCGGCCCTGCGCAGAGCCTCTGGGCTGAGCGAATCAAAATCCAGAGCGTCGAAGAGCACACCGGTGTAGCGCTGCAGTGCGGGCATCGTAGGGGCACTCAAGAGCTCCAAATTCAGGTTCGCTTCGTGCAGGTTCTTTTTACCCAGCCCAAGCGCCTTGGCGGCAGCATCTGGATTCTTACAAAGCTCCCCCAGAGCCGAATAGAGAACCTCGCGGGCTGGTTCCAGCGCGGCCCAAATGATGGCCGCCTTGTCGATGGATACGCCAACGCCGCCGGAACGCTTGGTCTCCGACGGCGGAAGCAGAATAAGCATTAGCTGACTAGCTGGGCGTCCCGAACTACTACGGTGACAACATCGGATTCCATGGAAAGGAAACCGCCATCCTCAGTCACGGCCTTTACGTTCCCGCTTGCTGAGGTGATGCGAATCTCCCCGGCTACCAGGACTGCAAGCATTGGTTCGTGTCCAGCGAGTAGGCCGATCTCACCAACGGTCGTCTTAGCAACGACCATTTCTGCCTGACCCGACCAGATCTCGCGATCGGCCGAGACCAGGTTTACGGTGATTTCGCTTGCCACTAGCCAAGGTCCTTCTTGATGCGCTCGTAAGCCTTCATGACGTCATCGATGCCACCGCAGTTGAAGAATGCCTGCTCTGGAATGTGGTCCAGCTCACCATCGGCAATCATGCGGAAGCCCTCAACTGTCTCCTTTAGCGGAACAGTCGATCCCTCAACACCGGTGAACTTGGTCGCCATGTAGGTGTTCTGCGACAGGAACTGCTGAATCCTGCGAGCACGCGATACGGTGATCTTGTCCTCTTCGGAAAGCTCCTCGACACCAAGGATGGCGATGATCTCCTGAAGCTCCTTG
>JALQVB010000125.1 GCA_023260495.1 Aquiluna sp. | reverse complement strand
CTATGGGACTCGAACCCATAACCCCCGCTTTACAAGAGCGGTGCGCTACCATTGCGCCAAGTCGGCCAGCGGCATACAGCCTAGCGGGTTTATACTTTGCATCCAATGAAGTTCAAATTTTCCAAGCGTCAGGTCATCAAGTGGTCTGTCATCTCAGCCGCCGCCATCGGTGGCTTTCTCTTTTACACAAGTGACCACGACGCTCCCGTGCTCGAGAGCGTCTCGTTCTCAGCAGATCGACTTACACTTGGCGGCGAAGTTGGTCTGCTGGATTTCGATGGCCGAGTCACGGACGCCAGAGGCATCAACACCGTACAGCTCCACTGCGTGGAAGACGGTGAAACCGTACTCATGATTCACCTAGCCATCACCGGTGGCAATAGAAACAGAGTCAGCTTTGGATTCGACGACACCACTTATAACTGGCGAGGAGCCTGGAACGGAACTCGCTATGACCTCAGTTTCGGAGGTGTAGGTCGGATTCCTGCGGACACTCCAGCGCTGAATTGCGACTGGTATGCAAATCTCAGAGACGAGCTTGGCAATTCCAGCTGGGAACCAACGGGCCTCAGCTTCGAACTAAGAAGCTAGCGCTTACTGAGCGGTAGCGCTCTGAACGAACTGAGCGAAACGCTCCGCGGAGACTAGCTCCTCGCCCGTTGCCCAGCTGTACTGGACGCCGTTTACCAAGATGGTCGGCGTACCGGTAACACTCACACCACCGTGCGGGGCACTCAACACGGTCTGGGTCTGCTGGAACAGGTAGTCCTCGAAACTCTTGTTTTGGATGCAGCCCTTCACCTCATCGGAGCCAGCACCGGCCTCCTCTGCCCAGCCAAAGATCTCATCATCGCTTGGACCCTCGCCACCCTCAGCTGGCTGGTTGATCATGGCAATTTCGTTGAAGTCAAAGTAGCTGTCCGGCTCGAAGTTAGCCACGCAGAAAGCTGCGTTAGCCGCTCGAGATGAGTACTCATTTAGCGATGCACGGTCCAGGAAGGATAGCGGGCGGAACTCAACAGTCGCCGCACCGGTGTCGACCCAGGAGCGAATTTGGGCAGAGTTTGGAACATCAAAAGCCTGGCAAATCGGGCACTGGTAGTCCTGGTAGATGATGATCTCAGGAACATCCTCGGCTGCATCAGCCGTTGGGGTGTTGTCAGCAGTAAACGCCTGCAGGCCCACACCAATCTTGATGCCACCCAGCTCGGTTAGGTTCTCAGGGGTGTCGCTAACTACCGGAGCTGCAACGCGGTTTGCATTCTCGATGGCGATTACCGCACCGACGCCACCAACGATTCCAAGAGCTACGACCACAACCGAGATCTGGAGCAGTAGCTTGTTGCGCTTTTCCTTCTTGACGTTCTGCTCGCGCAGCTCGCGCGCCTTGGCCCGGGCGGCCTCGCGCTGTTCGCTCTTGGATGGCTTAGGACTGCTCAAGTTGTGCTCCTTCGTTATCAAAATGGTTACAAACCTCCAACATTCTAAACGTTGGTGAGATACTGAGCATGTTCGCCCTTGGTGGACACCCATCACTACGGATCGTCCGGCACGTACCTGCCGGTGAAGGAGAAATCATGGCATCAGTGTCGTTCAAGCAAGCCACCCGCCTATACCCAGGTGGCACCAAGCCAGCTGTTGACAAGCTGGATCTAGAAATCAAGGACGGTGAGTTCCTAGTTCTCGTTGGTCCTTCCGGTTGCGGAAAGTCCACCTCGCTGCGCATGCTTGCCGGCCTTGAAGAGGTCAACGAGGGTGGCATCTACATCGGAGACCGTGACGTCACCGACGTTCCACCAAAGGACCGCGACATCGCTATGGTGTTCCAGAACTACGCTCTCTACCCACACATGACCGTGGCAGAGAACATGGGATTTGCACTGAAGATTGCGGGTGTTAGC
>JALQVB010000124.1 GCA_023260495.1 Aquiluna sp. | reverse complement strand
CTGGGAAATTCCTCCAGATTGTCCTTAGCGGCCAGGCGCAACAAAGCCGATGGCCTCGTAGACCGACTTCAGGGTCTGCTCCGCTAGCTCATTGGCCTTTTCAGCTCCGGCTGCCAACAGCCGATCTAGCTCAGCCTTGTCGCTCATGAGCTCGAGGGTGCGCAGGCGCATCGGGTCCAGCATGGCCACCACTGCCTCGGCCAATTCGCCCTTCAGGGATCCGTAGCCCTGGCCGGCAAAGCGCGCTTCGAGACTCTCCACACTCTCCCCGGTGACAGCTGAGAAGATGCCGAGGAGATTGGAAACACCTGGCTTGGCATCGCGATCAAACCGAATCTCTCCATCGGTGTCGGTGACCGCACTCTTGATTTTCTTAACCACTTGGGCAGGTTCGTCCATCAGGTTGATGAGCCCCTTGGGATCTGCCGCACTCTTGCTCATCTTGGCAGTTGGCTCCTGCAGATCGTAGATCTTGGCCGTCTCCTTGAGGATGGTGGCCTCAGGAATCACGAATGTCTCGCCGAATCGAGAGTTGAAGCGCATTGCAAGGTCTCTGGTGAGCTCGAGGTGCTGGCGCTGATCCTCGCCCACCGGCACTGCCTTGGGCTGGTAGAGCAAAATGTCCGCCGCCTGCAAGATTGGGTAGGTGAAAAGTCCAACCGAGCTATTCTCCGCACCGCCCTTTTGGCTCTTGTCCTTGAACTGAGTCATGCGCGATGCCTCACCAAATCCAGTAATGCAGTTCAGCACCCAAGCAAGCTGGGCGTGGGCCGGCACATGAGACTGCACGAACAGTGCCGACTTTGCTGGGTCGAGCCCGGCTGCCAAATATTGGGCCGCGGTGCGGCGAGTGTTCTCGCGCAGCTCGTTTGGATCTTGCGGAACTGTGATGGCGTGCAGGTCAACAATCACGTAGTAGGCCTGGTGGGTCTCCTGCATGGCAACCCACTGCTTGAGCGCGCCTAGGTAGTTTCCGAGGTGCAGGCTGGATGCCGAGGGCTGCATGCCACTGAGCAAGTTTGGCTTTGTCATTGTGTTCCTAAAGCTGGTAGTCCACCACAACCGGGCTGTGGTCGGTCCAACGCGCGTCGTAGCTTGGTGCGCGATCGACTCGATAATTCTGCCCTAGAGCAGCAAGCTTTGGGGTCGCCAGCTGGTAGTCGATGCGCCAGCCAGCGTCGTTGTCAAAGGCCTGACCCCTAAAGGACCACCAGGTGTAGGGGCCGGGGACGCCAGGGTGCGCAGCACGCCCCATGTCCACCCAGCCCTGGGCGGCAAAGTTGTCAAAGTGAGCTCGCTCTTCAGGCAGGAAGCCGGCATTTTTCAAATTGCCCTTCCAATTCTTGATATCCAGCTCGGTGTGACCAACGTTCAAGTCGCCAACAACAAGGGCCAGATCTTGCTGAGCAATCAATTGGCCCATTCGCTCTTCCATGGCTGCCAAGAACTTGTACTTCTCAACCTGCTTTGGGGTGTCTGCCTCGCCAGAGTGAACGTAGGTGGAGACTACGGTGAGCAATCCTGCGTCGGTTGGGAAGTCAACCTCTAGCCAGCGGCCCGCCGAGTCAAATTCATCTGGGCCGACATCCATCCGCACCTCGGTAAATGGAATCCGACTGAGCACCGCCACACCGGCTCGGCCCTTGGCGCTGGCCTCCTGGTTCGCGATGTACCAGCCGCCGCCGAAGGGGCCATCTTCGCTAGCTAGTTTGAACAGTTCATCAGAAGGTGCGCGCACTTCTTGCAAGCACAAAATATCCGGCTTGGCCTCATCCAGCCAGCCCGCCATTCCTTTGCGAGCTGCGGCACGGACGCCATTTACATTTACGGTTGCGATTGTTAGCACGTGACCAAACCTATTGCCTAGAGGCTCACGTACAGCTCAGTCCCACGCACCTCAAGCACAATCGGACCCAGTGCACTGCGCGCCGGA
>JALQVB010000123.1 GCA_023260495.1 Aquiluna sp. | reverse complement strand
TGGGAGCGATCCGCGCGTGGCCGGGACGAGGTGGGAAATGGCTTTAGATCACATGACCCTGGCAATCCGCTAATCGTTGAGGGATGCGGATCGCTGAGCAAGTCAGCTGCAGAACTCGCCACGCTGCGCATTTGGATTGAGAGCGATCCTAGGCTGCGGCGCGAGCGCTACTCGCAGCGCGATGCTGGAGCGTTTGACGAATACTTCGGCATTTGGGCCGCCCAGGAGGATGAGTTTTATGCTGAGCACAAAAGCAAGTCGCTCAGCGATCTAATTGTTGCTAACTGACCCTGTTGGCGCGCCAGGTGCGGACTCCGGCAATGACACTGAGGGTGATAACCACCAGGGCAATCACATAAACCATGCTGCGCACCCACGGAATCGAATAGGTGAAGTAGCCAGCGAGGGTGAGGCCGGAGCCCCAAAGCAGCGCTCCAACGGCGTTGGCCGAGAAGAACTTGTAGTAGTTCATCTTGCTGATTCCTGCGAGCGCGGGAATGATGACTCTTCCCCACGGCACGAACCTGGCAACCACAATTGACCACCAGCCGTATCGCACATAAAACTGCTCCGAGCGCTCAATGGCTCGCTTGAGCCACTGACCCTTGCGCTTATCTAAATATGGTCTGCCGTAGTGTCGGCCCAAGGTGTATCCAACCTGGTCACCCAGCCAAGCTGAGATGCCGACTCCGATCACCATGACATAGATGTTGATCGAGTCCTGATGGGCGGCCGAGACTAACCCAGCCGCAAAGACCAATGAGTCGCCGGTAATGAAGGGAATAAAGGCACCGACGAACAGGCCCGTGCCAGCAAAAACCAGGCCAAATACGGCTAGGTAGAAAAGAATTGGCCCAATTTGATCAAACCAGCCAACGATGTCTTCGGTCACAGAAAGGCGGATGAATTGGGAAAGCACTACCCACTCCTAACCGTTGCCAGGGCTGCTCTCGGTCGCTATACGTTGAAGCGGAACTCCACCACATCACCGTCTTGCATGACGTAGTCCTTGCCTTCCATGCGCACCTTGCCTGCCGCCTTTGCATCGTTCATGGAGCCGGCTGCATCCAAGTCAGCGAAGGAAACCACCTCAGCCTTGATGAATCCTTTTTCGAAATCTGTGTGAATCACGCCAGCAGCCTGTGGGGCCTTCCAACCCTTGCGAATTGTCCAGGCCCGTGACTCCTTGGGTCCGGCCGTCAAATAGGTCTGCAGGCCAAGGGTTGCAAAGCCAATGCGAGCAAGCTGGTCTAGGCCGCTCTCATCTTGCCCCAGTGAGCTCAGTAGCTCCATTGCCTCTTCTGGGTCAAGGTCGATAAGTTCACTTTCGACCTTCGCATCTAGGAACACGGCCTCGGCAGGGGCAACCAGTGCTGCAAGCTCCGCCCGCTTTGCTTGATCGGTCAAAATCGATTCGTCAACATTGAAAACAAACAGCATCGGCTTACTGGTGAGGAGGCCTAGCTCCTTGATTGGCGCTTGGTCCACTTTGCTCAGTGATAGTGGCGTGCCACCATTCAGAACCTCGATAGCTTCGTCCATGGTGGCCAGAACGGCTGGTTCGGTGCGCTTGGTCTTGACTTCTTTCTCCACCCGGGGGCGAGCTTTTTCCAGAGTTTGCAGGTCGGCCAGAATCAACTCCGTGTTGATGGTTTCGATATCGCTTGCGGCATCTACCTTGCCATCTACGTGAACCACGTCGCCATCTGAGAAGCCGCGCACCACCTGGGCAATTGCGTCGGCCTCGCGAATGTTTGCCAGGAACTGGTTGCCCAATCCCTCACCCTCGGAGGCTCCGCGCACGATACCCGCAATGTCAACAAAGGAGACTGGGGCCGGCAGGATCTTTTCCGACCCAAAAATCTCGGCCAGTCGATTTAGCCGGGCATCTGGCAGGTTCACCACGCCAACGTTCGGTTCGATGGTCGCGAACGGGTAGTTCGCTGCCAGAACGTTGTTCTTGGTCA
>JALQVB010000122.1 GCA_023260495.1 Aquiluna sp. | reverse complement strand
GGGGTGTGTACAAACCATTGGTCATGCCGTCGTAGTACGTCACTTCATGTGTCCGCACCTTTGCCGCAACTGCTTCGTTAACATCTTTTAAGTGCGCATGTGCCACGCGATCTGGATACTTATCTGCAAATTCTGCAGGGTTTGTTCCACCAATCATCATGTGGCCGGTATCGAGACAGAATTGGGTTCTGGATCTGCTGGAACAAAGCGATCTGCCGAGACCGAGGCGGCCAAGGCTGCCCTTTCAGCATTGAATAGCTAAATGCCCGAATTACCTGAGGTTGAAACAGTTCGTGCTGGGCTCGCCCAGCACGTAATAGGCGCCAGAGTCGAGGACGTGGAGATACTCGATTCAAGGTCGCTCAAGCGCTACCCACCCGGCCCCGCAGCCTTCACTGCAGAGCTGATTGGAAAGACCTTCCAGTCGGTAGTGCGGCGCGGAAAGTTTTTCTGGTTACCAATCGCTGACGACCTGGCTCTATCTGGACACCTAGGGATGAGTGGCCAGGTGCTGATCAGGAGTGCGGCGGCACCCGCTGATGGCCAAACCAGAATCGTGCTGCACCTCAAGAAGCCAAGTGGTGAGCCAATTGAGTTCCGCTTCATAGATCAGCGCATCTTTGGCTCTCTCGCAGTGGTTGACCTGGTTCCCACCAGTGATGGCGGACCTGGCGGCTACTCGCCTGAGGCGAGTGTCTCAAACACCATTCCTGCTGAAGCCGCTCACATTGCCCGGGACCCTCTGGACCCAATGTTCAATTTGAAGTCGGTAGTTGAGAGGCTTTCTTCCAAGAACACCGAGATAAAGCGTGCGGTACTGGACCAAAACCTGATCAGCGGGATTGGAAACATTTATGCCGATGAGTCGCTTTGGCGCAGTCGAGTTCACTACGCCACCAGGGCCAGCGATCTATCAAAGCGAAAGTTGCGCGAGCTGGTCGAGGTCGCCACCGAGGTGTTGCAGGAGGCAGTTGAGCAGGGCGGCACATCTTTCGACGAGCAATACAAGAATGTAAATGGCGAGAGCGGCTATTTCGTCCAGGAGTTAGCGGCCTATGGCCAAACCGGTAAACCATGTCCGCGCTGCGGCGGACCAATTAGGAGGGATTCGTGGGCCAACCGCGGTTCCCACTTCTGCCCCAGGTGTCAGCGCAAAAAGAGCTAACGGCGCTGTTCAATGCGCGGGAACACACCAACCAGAATCGCAATTCCTATCGCACCATAGGACCAGATCAACCCCATGTCGTTGGCCGGAATTAGCTTGTCTCCGGTTAGGTCCTGTGCGGAGAGAAAAATCACCGCCGTCAGAAAGACGGTAAAGGCGAGGGCAGGAAGTTTTTTCTTGCTAAGACCTCTCACCTCGGTGGCGGCAAATAGCACCATAGCCAGCGAAAGGATGAGACCGATGGGAACATCCACCTGAATTACCGATTGGTGCATAATCGTGCCGATCACGGCGACGGCCAAAGCAAGAGCGATTGCAGTCAAATTTGCCTTCAATCAATCGCCTTTCAAGTTGCCCATTTCCCAAACTAGCGCCTCTGGCTTGGCTAGGCTACTAGGACGAATGAAAGGGGTGACCGAGCTTGCATCTAAAGGCCATCACCCTGCGCGGTTTTAAGTCTTTCGCCTCCTCAACTCAGCTGGCCTTTGAGCCGGGCATCACCTGCGTCGTGGGCCCAAACGGTTCGGGAAAATCCAACATCGTTGATGCGCTCGCCTGGGTCATGGGTGAACAGGGTGCGAAGACGCTTCGTGGCGGCAAGATGGAAGATGTCATCTTCGCGGGCACCTCTACCAAGGCGCCACTGGGAAGAGCCGAGGTTGAGCTCACCATTGACAACACCGACGGCCGACTACCCATCGAATACAGCGAGGTCACAATCTCGCGAACACTTTTTAGAAACGGCGCCAGCGAGTATGCAATCAATGGAGAGAGTTGCCGCCTGCTCGATATCCAAGAGCTACTGAGTGACACCGGCCTCGGTCGAGAGA
>JALQVB010000121.1 GCA_023260495.1 Aquiluna sp. | reverse complement strand
TCCACGCCGTAGGTGTTGACGTTCTGCCCCAGCAGTGTGACCTCAACAGCTCCATCATCGACCAGCGCCTTGACCTCGGCCAGCACCTCTCCAGGCCGGCGATCTTTCTCCTTGCCCCGAAGCGATGGCACGATGCAGAAAGTGCAGGTGTTGTTGCAACCCACTGAAATCGAAACCCAGCCCGAATAGGCATTGTCTCGTTTGGAGGGAAGTGTCGAGGGGAACACCTCGAGCGACTCAAGAATCTCGATCTGAGCCTCTTTGTTGTGCCGCGCGCGCTCCAGCAGAGTTGGCAGACTCCCCATGTTGTGGGTTCCGAAAACCACGTCGACCCATGGGGCTCGTTCCAAGATCGTGTTCTGGTCTTTTTGCGCCAGGCAGCCGCCCACAGCAATCTGGAAGCCGGGATCCTTCTCTTTACGAGAGAGCATGGTGCCCAAGTTTCCATAGAGCTTGTTGTCGGCATTCTCTCGGACCGCACAGGTGTTGAAAACCACCAGATCTGGGCTGGAATCACCCGCTGGGGTGTAGCCAGCTGACTCGAGTAGGCCTGAAATGCGCTCACTGTCGTGAACGTTCATCTGGCAGCCGTAGGTGCGGACTTCGTAGGTAAGAGACATTGCTTAGGGATTTTACCGCGCTAAAGCGCTCGCCGCATTGCCGCGCTCACCACCTGGGAGCTGAACCCTCGCCGAGCAAGATAGCCCTGCAGCCGACGCCTAATCACCATGGGCTCTAATCCTGACATTCGCGACACTCTGCGCTGGGCCAGTTCGCTGGCTCTTTCGATCTCCTGCTCAACGCTGATTTCAGCGGTCGAAGCTTCAATCAAATTTGGCGCCACACCTTTGGCTCTTAGCTCCCTACGAATCGCATTGACACTTTTGCCGGCTGCGATGCGGGATGCAACATAAGCCCTGGCGAACTCGGAATCGTCGAAGAGCTGAGCCTCCTTGAAGCGCTCCAGCACCGGCTCAAAGACCTCGGCGGGAATCTCACGCTTGATCAAGATTTGACGGAGCTGATGCTCGGTTTTCATGCTTCGTGAGAGCTGATACAGCAGGACGTTACGGGCCCGCTTCTCCAGCTTCTCCTGCTCAGGCGTCATTGGCAGCCTTGGCTACCTCGTCTCCCTCACCCTGCTCGGCCGGCAGATCTGCAACTGGACGTGGCACACCGATGCCGAGCTTAACCTTGATTTTTTGCTCGATCTCATTGGCAAGCTCGCCGTTTTCCTTGAGGTAGCGGCGGGCGTTTTCCTTGCCCTGGCCTAGCTGCTCGCCCTCGTAGGTGTACCAAGCTCCAGACTTCTTGACGATGTCGTGCTCGACACCAAAGTCAATGAGGCTACCCTCCCGGGAAATACCCTCACCAAACAGAATGTCGAATTCGGCCTGACGGAAAGGTGCAGCCATCTTGTTCTTAACCACCTTGACCCTGGCGCGGTTACCGACCGAATCGGTGCCGTCCTTCAGGGTTTCGATGCGCCTAATGTCCAGGCGAACCGAGGCATAGAACTTCAGCGCCTTACCGCCGGAGGTGGTCTCTGGAGATCCGAAGAATACGCCGACCTTCTCGCGCAGCTGATTGATGAAGATTGCTGTGGTCTTGGTCGAGTTCAGAGCTCCGGTTAGCTTGCGAAGCGCCTGCGACATCAGCCTCGCCTGCAAACCAACGTGGGCATCACCCATCTCGCCCTCAATCTCAGCGCGCGGTACCAGGGCAGCTACCGAGTCGATGACCACGATGTCGATAGAGCCTGAGCGAATCAGCATGTCGGCAATTTCGAGCGCCTGCTCACCGGTGTCCGGCTGGCTTACCAGCAGTTCATCCACGTTCACACCAAGCTTCTTGGCGTATTCCGGGTCGAGAGCATGCTCAGCATCGATAAACGCCGCTATGCCACCGCCACGCTGGGCATTTGCGATCGCGTGCAGCGCGATGGTGGTCTTACCTGATGACTCAGGTCCGTAAATCTCCACGATGCGACCACGGGGCAGCCCGCCCGTTCCAAGAGCAACGTCTAGGGCGATGGAACCTGTTGGGATTACCTCAATTGGAGCGCGCTCCTCTGAGCCCAG
>JALQVB010000120.1 GCA_023260495.1 Aquiluna sp. | reverse complement strand
ACTCTCCGGTAATCGACAAGATTGAGCTGGTCAGCCGCGGTGACGTCCGTCGTGCCAAGCTTTACTACCTTCGCGATCTGCGCGGTAAGGCCGCCAAGATCCGCGAGAAGCGCGAGAACGCCTAGCTAGACTAGGCACATGTCAAATTCCGGAGCCTCAAGGCCCCGCCGTTCCGGTGTTTTAGCCTCCTGGCGCAGATTTGCATCAAAGGCCAGGAAAAACTGGTTCACCGGATTTCTCTTTGACTTTGTCCTAATTGTTGGCACTGCGCTAATCCTCTCGGTTGCTATCAAGGCATTCCTAATTCGCAGTTTCTACATTCCATCTGGGTCAATGCTCGACACCCTCGAGATCAATGACCGCATCATTGTCAATGTGATGGCCCCAGAGGTGTTTCCAATTGAGCACGGAGATGTTGTCGTTTTCCGTGACCCGGGCGGCTGGCTTGGCGCTGTCCCAACCACTCAAAAGGACACACTCACCGAGGTCACTGACTTTGTCCTGGGAACCTTCGGCATCACCGCCCCAGACTCGGCTGAGCATTTGGTGAAACGCGTCATTGGATTGCCTGGAGACACCGTGGTTTGCTGCTCACCCGATGGCAAGCTGACAATAAACGGCGTAGCAATTGACGAACCATATGTGCGATCTGGCGCAGCACCCTCGGAGCTGGAATTTTCGGTGACTGTTCCGGAAGGTTACTACTGGGTCATGGGAGACAATCGCCCAAACTCAACCGACTCTCGCTATCACCAGGATCTACCCACCGGAGGCTTTGTTCCTCAGGAGGTAATCGTAGGCAGGGCGCTGGTGATTAGCTGGCCCGTTTCTAATTGGACATTCCTGGACAACTATTCGGAGACCTTCGTTGACGTTCCCAAGCCTTGAGCTTGAGCGAGAGCTGCTGCAGCTCCACGGCTCAATAATCGGACTGGACGAAGTCGGCCGTGGCGCGCTTGCCGGTCCGGTAGCTGTTGGAGCGTTCTACTTCACGGCTGAGCAGCTGGGAGAAATGCCAGAGGGGCTGCGGGATTCTAAATTGATTGCCGAGGCTAAGAGGCCGCTAGTCTCAGAGCGAGTCGAAGCCTGGGGGAGCTGTGCTGTGGGCATGGCTACCGCCCTTGAGATTGAAGAAATTGGCATCACGAAAGCCTTGGCACTTGCGGCAAGGCGAGCCTTGGCAAATCTTTCCAAGCCCGGTCTGATTTTGCTTGATGGCAGCCATAACTGGCTCGGCAGCGAGCTAGGTCCCGTTCGGATTCAGACCAAGGCAGACAGAGACTGTGGTTCGGTAGCGGCCGCCTCGGTGGTAGCCAAGGTGCAGCGCGATGAATTGATGACCTCACTGGAGCAGCACTACCCGCAGTATGGCTTCGCCAAGAACAAGGGCTACAGCTCCCCAGCGCACATCGCCGCTTTGCGCGAGTACGGACCCTCGTCCGAGCATCGCACCAGCTGGCTGGGAAAGATCCTCGCCGCCGACATGCTCTTTTAGCTGCGCTCTAAGGCTTGGGCGCTCAATTGTTCAAGGCGAGCGGCGAGGCTCTCATCGAGTCCCTCACTGAGCATTGTTGCGGATAGCTCCCTTGCCTCTTCAATTAGCGTTGCGTCGCGAGTCACGCGAAGCAGTTTCAAACCTGTGCGTTTGCCGCTTTGGCTTTCACCAAGCACATCGCCCTCGCCCCGTATCTCGAGATCAAGCTCAGACAGCTTGAAGCCGTCAAGGGTGCTGGCCAGTGCATTGAGCCGCTCTTCAGCGGCACTTCCCGGCTCAAAGTCCGAAACCAGGAGGCAGAGTCCAGCGTGCGAGCCTCTACCCACCCTGCCACGCAGCTGGTGCAGCTGACTCAGGCCGAAACGATCGGCATCAAGAATTACCATGACCGAAGCGTTCGGCACATTCACGCCAACCTCAATGACCGTCGTCGCCACCAAGACATCGATCTCACCGGCGGCAAAGGCACTCATGGTATCAGCCTTCTCCTCGGTCGCCAGGCGGCCGTGCATAAGGCCAAGCCGCGCTGTTCCCATGGAAGGATTGCGCTGCAGCCCATCAAAAATCTCCTCGGCAGCGGCCGGGGGAACTTCGGTTTCCATTTCGGAATCTT
>JALQVB010000011.1 GCA_023260495.1 Aquiluna sp. | reverse complement strand
GACCGTAGCTACCACCCTGCTGCACAACCTCGCGCACAAGCTCAGCGGCGGCGGCATCGGAGACGAAGAGATTTATGAAACCGGGGCCGGCAACCTCAACCTTTTCGATTCCCGCCACCTGCTCCAAGCGGGATGCGATCTCAGTTGCAAAATTCCGGGGATTAATTCCGTTTTTGCCGGCTAGCTGCATAGCCACATTCGTGGCCCAGTCCCCGTGATCACGATTCTTTGGTCGCTCAACGACAACAGTTTCAGGCACTGCAAACTCAAATGCCCCGTCTTCAACCAAAGCCGCGAGCACCTCAATGATGGCGCTGGATAGCTGCTCTGGGGTCAATGGATGTTCCTGACTCGCGCCGCGGGCGCGCATGGGGCTTGGGTTTTCGGCAGTGAACCTAAATCATACCCGCTGCACGCCTTGCGGCTAAAGGGATGAAAGCCATGCGGTGGCGTTGGCTGGCAACAGGTTCCCGGTGATTTCAGCACTGGCAAGGATGACCTCACCTGAGATTTCGATTGGCTCGTCCGAGAAATTCGTCACGCAGATCCAGCTTGGCGACCTACGGAATGCCAGTAGACCTGGCTTTACATCCAGCCACTGCAGTTCATCAGAGGTGTAGAGCTCGCGGCGCAGCTTCAAGGCGCCGCGATAGAGCGCAAGGGTTGAGCTTGAATCCGCTTCCTGCACCGAGACCGCGACATCGGCATACCACTTGGGTTGAGGCAGATGCGAGCCTCCGGGGCCAAAGCCAAAGGATGGGCCTGATGCCTCCCAAGGCAGCGGGACGCGGCAGCCATCACGCGACTTGAACTTGCCTTCGCCGCGGAACCACTGCGGATCCTGCATTTGCTCAGATGGAATGTCTACGACATCGTGAAGACCCAGCTCTTCACCCTGATAGATGTAGCTTGAACCCGGTAGCGCCAGCATCAACAGCGTGGCTGCCTTGGCTCGGCTGAGTCCCATATCTAGATCGAGATCGTGATCGAGGCGGTGGTTGACATACCACTGGTTCTCCAAATCAAAAGAATCTGGAGAGAGTCCGTAGCCAGGAATTGCAAACCTAGTTGCGTGCCGAATCACATCGTGGTTCGAAAGCACCCAAGTAGAAGAAGAGCCGGTTTGATCACTCATCGCAATGTTGTCAGAAATGACGTTCTTAAACTGCTCGGCATTCCAACCAGATGCCAAGAGGTCAAAGTTGAAGGCCTGCCCGAGACCCTCTTCAGAGGCGTAGGGAGGGCGCCGGTGAGGGTGTACCCACGCCTCAGCGACTGCAACTCGCGGAGGGTCATACTCGTTGAAAACCTTGCGCCACTGGCGGTAAACGTCCTGCACCTCATCACGGTCGAAGAGCGGATCGGTGCCATCGTCCTTCATCACACTCAGCGCATAGGAGTCGCGGTCCGGCAGCGGATCTAGATTCTTCTTTAGCGCATGGGCAACATCGATACGGAAGCCATCAACGCCGCGGTCTGACCAGAAACGAAGAGTCTTTAGGAAGTACTCCTCCACCTCTGGGTTGTCCCAGTTGAAATCTGGCTGCTCCTTGGTAAACAGATGCATGTACCACTGGCCATCGGGTGTCCTGGTCCAACCCTCAGGACCGAAGTGGCTGGCAAGATTCGATGGTGGAAGGTCACCATTTTCACCCCTGCCGTCTCGGAAGATGTAGCGATCGCGCTCTGGGCTTCCAGGTTTTGCAGCCAGAGCTTCTTGGAACCATTCGTGCCTGTCTGAGGAGTGGTTTGGCACGATGTCAACAAATACGCGAATGTTGTTTGAGTGCAGCTTTTCAACCAGCTCATCGAATTGATCTAGGTTTCCAATCCTGGGGTCGATGTCCATGTAGTCATCAACGTCATAACCACCGTCAGCGAGAGCCGAGGGGTAAAACGGGCTCATCCAGACGGCATCGATGCCCAAACTCGCCAGGTAGTCAACCCGGGAGATGATGCCGGCAAGATCGCCGATTCCATCGCCGTTCGCATCTGCAAAACTGCGAGGATAGATCTGATAAACGACTGCATTTCGCCACCAGTGTGAGTCACCGGCAAGCTGATTCTTGCGCGCCAATTTTTTCCTTTGGAACTAGGTATTGCGATGGGTCTCGAGGGAAAACCGGTATTACTTTACGGCTCCTGCGGTTAGGCCACGAACAAAGTAGCGCTGCAGGGCGAAGAACACGATCAACGGCACCACCAGTGAAATAAACGAACCAGCGGCGACGTCTTGCCATCCCTCGCCGTACTGTCCGAGCATGCGCAACAGCCTGTAAGTCATAACTGACTTTTGCTCACCAACAAAGATGAACGCAATCAGATAATCGTTCCAGACCCAGAGGAACTGGAAGATGGCAAAGGAAGCGATCGCCGGAATCGACATCGGCAAAACCAGCCGCCAGAAAATCTGGTAGTAGCTGGCGCCATCCACACGAGCTGCCTCAATCAGCGAGGTCGGCAGGCTCAACATGTAGTTTCGCAAAATGTAAATTGCCAGCGGCAACGCGAAGGCAGAGTGCACCACCCAGGCACTTGCGTAAGTTCCCGTCAGCGGAATGTCAAAGGTCTTCTGGAACCAGACCATTCCCTTCAACACAGGGATCAGCGCCGACTGGAGTGGAATGACCATGAGGCCAACCAGGATCGCGAAGAAAAGCTCCTTGCCCTTGAAGTTCAAGAAGGTAAATGCATAGGCGGCATTGGCCGCAATCATCAGGGGCAAAATCGTTGCCGGCACAGTCACCGCGATGGTGTTTACCAGGGAATCCAGCATGCCAGACTCGAGAGAGTTCTGGTAAGCCTCGAGTGACCAAACAGTCTCCAGCGGATTGAAGAAGCCATCCCACCACGGGGAAATCTCTGCTTCGGAACGAAGTCGCAAAGAGGTGATTAGAAGACCGATAGTTGGAATTGACCAGATGCCAACCAGGATGGTTAGCGCGAGGGTGCTGCCAAAGTTGATTTTCCCGGAAAGTAGCTTGAGCTTGTTCATCGCAGCATCTCCTGGTGCTTCACGGTTCGAATCTGTAGCCAAACCAGTGGGGTAATCAAAATCACAAGAACCATTACGACAGCGGAGGCCGAGCCGGTATCCGAATTCTCGAAGTAGCGCTTGTACCACTCAAATGCAAGAACGCTGGTGTTGAAGTTACCTCGAGTCATGGCAAGGATGATGTCGAAGATCTTCATCACAAGAATCAGCACGGTCACAAATACCGCCATGATTGATCCCCAGACCTGAGGAAGAATGATGCGGCCGAACACCTGGAAGGGGCCAGCACCATCGATCCTTGCGGCCTCGATGGTCTCCTCCGGCACGGCCTTGATGGCCGCCGAAATGATAACCATCGAATAACCGACCTGAAGCCATACAACCACGGCCATCAGCAGGAAGCTGTTGAGCCGGAAATCATCGATCTGCAGGATGGGGAAAGGTTCGGCAACGCCGGCCGTCTCAATCAGCTGCTGTGCCAGACCGATAACTGGACGACCGGGTGGTGAGTAGGCATAGAGGTAGGCCCATATGGTTGATGCCGCAACGAAACTAATCGACATCGGCATAAAGATCAGGGACTTAAAGATTTTTTCGCGCTTGGGACCAACGTTATTGCTGAGCTGCGCGACTAGAGTTCCGATGGTCACGGTGATGGCCGGAACGAAAAGGATCCAGAGGAAGTTGTTGAGCAGAATGCCCAGGAAGTTTGGATCAGTGAAGAGCTCGGTGTAGTTCTGGAAGCCAACCCACTCCGAGCGCTTTCCCTTGATTTCCATTAGGGACCAGACCGCGGTCTGAATCAACGGGACAATCGAGACAATGATTAGAAGAACTAGTGCCGGAGTCAGGAAGGCGAGCACATTCAGCTTCTCGCTAATTTTCCTTGGCAACAAAGAGATAAGAAAATTTAGTAACCAGTACAGACCGTAGCTGGCAACAACGCCGATGACTATGGCAACTATGCCGAAGATGATGTCACCCATAAAAACTCCATCGTTGGGGCCATGGCTAGTTTGCCACTGATGACCTACTGTTACAAATAAAGTGTGGTGGCGCCAGCCCAAAGCTGGACTGGCGCCACCGCTACTTCTTAGTAGCTAGGAATCAATCCAAGTATTAGTACTTGGAGTCGATTCGAGCTGCGGCCTCTGGCCAGGTTGCACGACCTGCTACGAAGTCGGTACCTGCAGCCCAGAACTCAGCGTTAACCTCGGCTGGCATCTGGTCAGAGCCGTCGAAGCCGAACACTGCAGCAGCAGCCATTGCCTCACCGATCTTGCGGTTCAGCTCGTTCGGGTAGAGCGCGCTGTCGAAGGTCTTGTGAGGGGAGATTGCACCAGCGGAAACCATGTCCACTAGAACTGCGTCGGAAGCGATGAATGCAGCAACCTTTGCAACGTCCTGGTCAACGTGACCATCGAACACTGCGAACAGGTCTCCACCACCGATTACACCAGCCTGTGCTCCATCTGGAGTTGGGATTGGGAATGCGTCGAAGTGGCTGTAGTCACCAGCAGCAACCTCTGCCTGAATGTCCTCAGGAGTGAAGCCAACGATGAACGAACCCTGGCGCAGCATGAAGCACTGTCCAGCAGCCTTGCCACCGGTCTCGAATAGAGGTGCCGTGTTGCCGAAGGAGTCAGCAGCCATTCCTACACCGCCACCGTTAACCTGGCCATCTGCAAGCAGGCGAGCAGCAACGTACTCAGCAGCCTTGCTGATCTCAGGGGAAGCGAAGTCTAGGTCACCAGCAATCCACTGTGCGTATGCATCAGCACCGTGGAACATGAGAACGTACTGCTCCATCCAGTCAGTGAATGCCCAACCAGTTGCGCCACCGGACTCGATACCTGCACACCATGGGTAGCCAAGACCCTCAGAGACAATCTTTGCCTCTAGCGCCTGAAGCTCAGCCTCGGTGGTAGGAACGGTTAGACCGTTAGCCTCGAATGCCGATGGGTTGTAGAACACGAGCGACTTCATGTTTGCCGATACTGGCAGACCGTAAAGTTTACCGTCAACAACAGCTAGCTGGTCCCAACCAGGAACCAAGGTTGCCTGTGCTGCAGAAACGTCAAAGACATCTGCCAGTGGTACTAGGTAGTCAGCTAGGTCCTTCAGACCACCAGGCTGAGGCCACATTCCGATGTCTGGCTCCTGGCCAGCCTCGATCTTGACCTTAATGTCGGTGTCGTAGCTTGCTAGAGATGTAAAGGTAACCTCGATGCCGTTCTCGGCACCCCAAGCGTCTAGGGTCTTCTGGAAGTTTGCTGCATCAGCCTCACCGTAACCACCGAAAATGGTTACCTTGCCGTCGCCGGCAGGTAGGCCGCTTACATCTACGGTCTCGCCTGAGTCGGTGCTACCGCTGTCGGTCGAGCCGCTGTCGGTGGAAGTATCTGCTGCACAACCCGCTAGACCTAGCATTGCTGCAGCGGACAGAGCCACGAACTTTGAAGCTGTCTTCATTCGTTTTTGTCCTTTCATGAAGCGCACCGAAACCCAATAAGCAACTGTGCGTAACGCCAAGTTACTCGGGAAAAAGAAAAAGGAAAGTACTAAAGCGAAGTTTTTGATAACAATTTGTAAACGTTTACAGTTTTTACAATTTCATACTCGCGGGACAATCCCCAACTCGGGGTCGGCAGTTACCGGAATTGGATCGCAAATTTCGCCCACAAAACGGCCTTCAACTTCATTGATGAAGCCAAGTAAGTACCACTCGCCGGATGGCTTTTGCACCAGTCTTCCTGCGTAGACAAGCTGGGCTTCAAAGGGCTTTGCCTTTGTGAAATCAACACTTTTCAGGTTCTTCTCGCAGGCTACCGAGTAGGTGGCATCGCGTTTTCCAAAATCACTAAGCCGTTGCGCATTCAGCTCTCGCCAGCCGCAGCAGAAGAGCACTATTGGAACCCCGTCGACCTCGGCGTACTGAAAAACTTCCAGCTGCCCGAATCCCTGGCCAGGTTCTGAAAGCGGTTCCAATACATCCCAAATTCTCATGTCTTTTGAGATTGCGTGGCCGATCACTCCACGCTCAATTGGATCCCCGTGGTTAGCCCTGGCAGTTATCAGCATGTGCCAGTTTTCATCGCCATCCATTCGAAAAACCCAGGGGTCACGCCAGGCCTCATCGTGCCAATTAGGGTCATCTACCTTCTCGTAGAACTTCGGGTCAGCCACCACAATCGGATTGCTATCGACTTTTGACCAAGTCAGTAGATCATCAGACACTGCGGCTCCGATTGTCTGAACAAGGCCGTCAGTCTCCCGAGAAGTTCCGGTGTAATACATCCACCACTTACCGTCGTCTGCTTGCACGCAGCTACCGGTCCACGTAGTCCAGGAATCAAAGGCCGGGGATTCACTGGGGGAAAGCGCATCCGGAAGAATTTCCCAATTAATTAGATCTCGAGATATGGCGTGGCCGACGTTGGTATTGCGGTGGCGTCGGTTGGGATCGCCCAAGCCCTTGGATGCGCAGAGGTAAAAGGCATGGCAGACATCGCCATCCCAGATGTACCAGCTATCCCAAATCCATCTATCTGGAAGTCTTATGGTCATGCTCTCTCAACTTTCTGACTAGGTGTAAATGCTAGGCTGTTTCCGCCCTGGCCCCCATAGCTCAGGGGATAGAGCGCCGCTCTCCGGAGGCGGGTGCGCAGGTTCGAATCCTGCTGGGGGCGCTAGAGCTGCGACAGGTAATCAGCCATCTGAGTGATAGCCAAGAACCTGTGTGACATTGAGTTTTTTACCTCTGCTGGCAACTCCGCCGCTGTTACCTCAAAACCCTCTGGAATAAACACTGGATCGTAGCCAAACCCACCATCGCCTCGTGCCTCGAGAGCTATGGCACCGGGCCAAACTCCGGTAAAGCTGACTTCTCCCCCATCGCTAACAAAGGCAACCGTGCAGACAAAGCTTGCTTGCCGGTGCTCCACTGAGATGTCCTGCAGCTGAGCCAAAAGCAGGTTGCGATTGGTCTCATCGTCTCTGGTTCCAGACCAGATGGCTGAAAAAATACCCGGTGCTCCACCCATGACCTCAACGCTTATGCCGGAGTCGTCGGCAAAGGCTGGCTTTCCGGTTAGCTGATGCACGTTGCGGGCCTTGATCAAAGCATTTTCTAAGAAGCTCGTGCCGGTCTCGGCCGGAGATTCGCCGTCGTAGGTGCCGACTGTGACTCCAGGTAAGCGCTGCTGCAGAATCTGCTGAACCTCGTTGGCCTTGTGTTGGTTTCCAGTAGCGAAGATTAGTTCCACTAGATACTCAAGCTTTCACCAAGTGCCTGTCGCTGAATTTCAGCTAGCTGCCCGGTTGATTCCATGGCAAGTTCCAGCAGGCGATTTAGCTCATCACGGTCAAATGGCTCCGCCTCGGCCGTGCCCTGTACCTCAACGAAAAGTCCCCTGCCCGTGACAACAACGTTCATGTCGGTGTCCGCGCGTACATCTTCCACATACGCCAGATCCGTCATTGCCACTCCGCCCACGATTCCCACGGATACAGCAGAGACCGTGTCGATAATCGGCTTCGAGCTTGCCGCTAGGTGCCCCTTTTGCTTGGCCCAATTGATTGCGTCTGCGAGCGCTACAAATGCACCTGTGATTGCGGCCGTCCTGGTTCCGCCATCGGCTTGCAGCACATCGCAGTCGATCACAATGGTGTTCTCGCCTAGCTCTTTGTAGTTGATGACTGCCCTCAGTGCGCGACCAATCAGCCTCGAGATTTCGTGTGTGCGACCGCCAATCTTGCCCTTGACGCTCTCGCGGTCGTTGCGGGTGTTGGTGGCCCTGGGAAGCATTGCATACTCGGCAGTTACCCAGCCCTCCCCGCTGTCCTTTTTGAACCTAGGCACCCCGGGTGTGAAGGAGGCGGTGCATAGAACCTTCGTGTTTCCGAAGCTAACCAGGACCGAGCCCTCGGCGTGCATGGTGTAGCCACGCTCAATCGTTACCGGCCTAATCTCGTGTTCTTTTCTACCGTCGCTTCGCAATTAGGAGCCCTTCTTGATGTGTCTGACGCCCTGGACTTCAGGGCCTAAGAATCGTCTTGCCAACTTGGCAAACTCTGCCTCGTCCCCGGTTGCGAAAAACTCATGCGTGGCCAGGGCTCCTTCAGGAGCCAAGAGATCGTGCTGAGTTAGCACACGGAAAACATCCTTGGCGGTCTCGTCTGCTGAGGAGACTAAATTCACCCCATCCCCCATCACGTAGGCGAGCGCCGCCTGCAGCAGCGGGTAATGCGTGCAACCCAAAACCAAAGTATCCACCCCAGCCTCGCGCAACGGAGCTAGGTAGTTTTCAGCGGCCGCTAGCACCTCTGGACCCGAAGTGATACCGCGCTCGACATAGTCAACAAACGCAGGGCAGGCCTGCGAGGTTATCTCGAAGTCAACCGCTGCGGCGAAGGCGTCGTCATAGGCGCGCGAGGAAATCGTCGCGTTTGTTCCAATCACTCCGACCTTACGATTGTGGCTGGTGGCAACCGCGGTGCGAACCGCGGGCTGAATCACCTCAACAACCGGGACTCCCAACTGCTCCGTGTATCTCTCCCTGGCATCCCTTAGCACTGCAGCCGAAGCGGAATTACAGGCAATAACGAGTAGTTTCACCCCGGATGCAACCAGGTCATCCATGACTGCCAAAGCAAGTGAGCGAACCTCGGAAATGGTCTTGGTTCCGTATGGGGAATTAGCGGTGTCACCGACGTAGTGGATTGACTCATTGGGTAACTGGTCGATGATCGCCCTAGCCACGGTCAAACCGCCGACACCAGAGTCGAAAATTCCTATCGGCCTTGCATCCACGCCCCAAGTCTAGGCTCAACTTGCCTGCCCTCAGTAGGCTGGTGGCGTGTCTTACGCCTTGATGACAGATCGCTACGAACTGACGATGCTGGAAGCTGCCATGCAATCTGGCAAGGCTGACCGTAAGTGCGTTTTTGAGGTCTTCACTAGATCTCTGCCAAATGGCCGGCGCTATGGCGTTCTCGCGGGCACCGGTAGGGTGCTGGATGCCATTGCCGACTTCCGGTTTGGCACTGCCGAACTCAGCTTTCTTGCCGAGGAAAAAATCGTCGGACCCAAGACGCTGGAATATCTTTCCGATTACAAGTTTGATGGAACCATCACCGGCTATGCCGAGGGAGAGCTGTACTTCCCAGGCTCGCCCGTTATGACGGTCGAAGGCAGCTTTGCCAGCGCTGTGATTTTGGAAACCGTAATCCTGTCAATCTTGAACTACGACTCCGCCGTGGCATCGGCTGCTGCTCGAATGTTCTCGGCAGCCCAGGGTCGAACCCTGGTTGAGATGGGTGCCCGCCGGGCACATGAGGAAGCCGCCGTGGCGGCTGCTCGCGCCGCCTACCTGGTCGGGTTTAGCTCAACCAGCAATCTTGAAGCGGGCCGCCGCTTTGGGATTCCGACTATGGGAACCAGTGCTCACGCTTTCACCTTGCTGCACGACAGTGAACGCGAGGCCTTCGAGGCCCAGATCGCCTCGCACGGCAAGAAAACTACTCTGCTGGTTGACACCTACGACATTCCAGAGGCTGTCAAGCTGGCAGTTGAGCTCACCGGCGGCGAGCTATCCGCTGTCCGCATCGACTCGGGTGACCTTGGCCAAACCGCCGTTGCCGTGCGCAAGCAGCTAGATCAGCTCGGCGCCAATAAGACCCAGATCGTGGTCACCAGCGACCTGGATGAATACACGATTGCCGGACTAGCGTCGGCGCCCGTGGACAGGTACGGTGTCGGCACCTCACTGGTAACCGGCTCAGGTAGCCCAACGGCCGGCTTTGTTTACAAGCTGGTGGCGCATGAAACCGACGCCGGCTGGGTCGACGTGGCCAAGAAGTCGGCAGGCAAGGCATCGGTCGGCGGAAAGAAACATGCCACCCGGAGAACCGAACAGGGAATCGCGGCTGCAGAGCTCATTGGAAATCCCAGCGAGGGACGAAAACTGCAACAGCTGCTATGGGATCAGGGGCCAAACCACACCATGATTGGTTCGACTGGATCCGATCTGGCTAGAGAGAACCACAAGCTGGCTATGGCAGAGTTGCCGCCGGCGGGACGCCGGCTCTCTAAAGGCGAGCCCGCAATTCCAACCGAGTACGTCTAGGGCTTTAGCTTTTCGTAAATCTCTTTACAGCTTGGGCATACCGGGAACTTCTCCGGGGAGCGATTGGGAACCCAAACCTTGCCGCATAGTGCCACGACCGCATTACCCATGACTGCAGACTCAACGATTTTGTCCTTCTTCACGTAGTGCGAATAGCGTTCGTGATCGCCATCCTCTAGGAGCTCTTGCTCCTTTTCGAGAAGGTCTGACTCTGGTTCACTCATGGTGCCTAGTTTAGATCTGCGGCATCGCCGAGGACCACATCAAAGGTCAGTGCCTGATCGCCACGAAGCACCTTCACCTTGACCTCGCCACCAGCTGGCTGGGCCCGCACCAAAGCAGTCAGATCAGTGGCGCTGGAGACTGGATCTCCAGCGAACTCAACCACAACATCTCCAGCTCGGATGCCAGCGGCCTCTGCCGCTCCGCCGGAGGTAACCTGCTCAACCTTGGCTCCGGTAGAGAAGCCGCCGTTGCCATCGGTGTTGTTGGAGACCATGGCTCCTAGCAGTCCGTGTGTGGCAGATCCGGTGTCCATGATCTCCTGAGCGATGCGGAAAGCGGTGTTCGAAGGAATTGCAAATCCAACGCCAATTGACCCGGCCTCGCCACCACCGGCGGTGGCGATGGCGACGTTGATGCCAACCAGGCGTCCATTTTCATCGACCAGCGCACCACCGGAATTTCCAGGGTTGATAGCAGCATCGGTTTGAATTACCTGAATCGATATCGAATCGCCAGTTCCAGTCCAGAATTGCAATCCTGGACGGTCGGTAACCTCCGAGCTGGCAACCTGAATGGTTCGGTTCAGGGCAGAGACAATTCCCTGGGTCACAGTTGAGGAGAGTCCGAGCGGCGCACCGATGGCCACCACATTCTGTCCGACATTCAAGTCAGCCGAGTCGGTAAAGGTGATTGGCTTGAGTCCCGTTGCATCCACCTTGATTACCGCAAGGTCATAGACACTGTCATAGCCAATCAACTCTGCAGGCAAGACTCTGGCATCAAAAAGTTGCACGGCGATGTTTGCCGAATCAGTTTGACCTCCGAGTGTCACCACGTGGGCATTGGTGAGAATGTAGCCATCCTCAGTCAGCACCACGCCGGAGCCAGAGCCACCGGAGCTGTCGCCCGATACCGAGAGCGTTGCGACCGATGGTCCAGCCTCGGATGCCGCACCGGTCACCCAGTTCACCTGCTCAACGTTGTTCACCACAACAGGAGCTGGCTGCGAAAAACCTGCAAAGGTAAGTGAGAAAGCGCTCGATCCAATAATTCCACCAACCAGCGCGCTGGACATTGCCAGTGCCGCGATGCCCAGTGCCCCAACCTTGCGCTTCGGCTTTGGTGTTGGCTGAACTGGGGCGGTGTATGGAGAGGAGAAGACAAACTGCGAATCTCCGGAACGATTGAACTCACTCATGAATCACCTTTCGTTGTCTCACTGATTATGTGAAACAACTCTGGGGATTCTATGAGTCCCAACTGAAAATAATCTGATTACGGCAATACCAAGAGTGTTCGCCGCGGAATCTTGACCACATCAAGCTCAATCAAGTTGCTGCTGAGCGCACCGGAGCCGGCACCCAGCACCCAAGGCCCTCCGTCATAGCGATAGTCAATTCGATAGCTGACCTGAGCTCGGGCAGTGAATTCCCCCGGCTCTAAGAAGATTCGTTGCGCTGTAAATCCCGCAAGACCCTGCCCGTCACTGAAGGTCCAGCTAGCGGATACGGCAGAAAATCTAATTTGCGCCGAGCGGCCGAGCAGCGCTCCATTCACGGTTTGCGACCCACCATCAACAAAGAACGTTGCCGGCACCTCAACTTCCAACTCTCCCCCGGGCTGCCAGGAGGCCCATGGCCGAGAGGAAAAGGCGAGAAAGGAGTCTTTTATGTCATCCTCTATCGTTCGCGGCGGAGCGGGCTCTGGGATTTCGTCACCGATGCAGAGCCGTGAACCGACCGGAACCCAGGCCGTGATGCGGCCCAGCGTCGGCTCATCAATAGTTCCGTTCACGTAGTACTCGCAAAGCCGCATCGGCACCTCGGCCGAACCCCCTGGGTACTGAGTCGAACTTTCCTGCGAACCGCATAGCTCAAACGAAATCTGGTCTGTAACCTGCGTGCCGCAGTCGCAGATCCCCAGAGTTGCACCGCCCAGATCACAGGTCGCGAGCAGGATGGTGATTAACATGGCCCCAGCACCTCAAGCTGATAAAGCCGTGCATCCTCCCCGAAACGTCCCGTAAATTCCAGGCGATCGGTCCGATTGGGTTGCACCAGAGCTCCTTGCGAATCCACCACCTGAACACCGCTGAGGTCAAGGCAACCCGAAACCTCTCCCTCACCCACAGTGGCAATTTCAAAATTTGCCATCCCCAGCTGGGTAAAGCCCAGATCGGACATCAGTGCGGCACTCTGCCGCGCGCTAGTCAGCGCCTCACCCGAAAGAAACTTGTCTAGCTCAGCGCCCTGAGTGGCGGCCTGAGCGTAGCCGTCGAGGGTTTGCTGGATTAGAGCTCGCTCGTTCACATTTCCACATCCCGTCAAGATCATCACCAGAGTCAGCCAGATTCTCATGGGGGAAAGATAGGCGGTTTACGGCTAGAGCGTCAGAAGTTATGCACAGCAGAAAAAAGCCCCCGGGACCTTGTGGGTCCCGGGGGAAATGGTTGCGGGGGCAGGATTTGAACCTACGACCTCCGGGTTATGAGCCCGGCGAGCTACCGAACTGCTCCACCCCGCGGCGAAGTTCAAACTCTAGCAGAAAATCGCTTAGTTATCCAGCGCTGCGATTGCCTGCTCGATTGCCAAGGTGAGTCGGGCATCCGCCTCGCCATAGGCGTTCCAGTCGCCAATGCGCAATGCGGCTTCCTTATCCTGAATCGCAATGCGAGCACGCTCCAGCGCCGCATCTAGATCTGCATTACCCGAGTCGACATCGGCATCGGTGCCACTGTCAGCACCTTGACCACCGGTGCCGGTTCCACCGTCAGAGACGGCTGCGCCGGAGTCACCGCCGAACAGGCTGTCTAGGGCCTGCTCCAGGGTGTCCTCGAAGGCAATCTGGTCACCGAACGCCACCAGAATCTTCTGCAACAGCGGGTAGCTGGTCTCGCCGGTTGACTCGATGTAGACAGGCTGAACATAGAGCAGACCGCCGCCAACAGGAAGCGTCAATAGGTTTCCATTTAGCACTCTGGTGGAACCCTGGCGCAGAATGTTCAACAGCGAAGACACGTTGCTGTCAGCGTTGAAGTTGTTCTGCACCTGACCCGGTCCCGGCACGATCGTCTCCCTGGGCAGGTTTAGAAGCGTTAGCTTGCCGTAGTCATCGCTTATACCGCCAGCTTCATTTCTTGCATCAGCGTTTGCAATTAGGTAGCCGGTGAGCACGTTTCTGGTTGTCTCGCCAGTGGACTGTGGGATGAAAGTCGAGTAGAGCGAGAACCGGCTCTCCTGGTCTCCGGGTGCCTGCATGGTCAGGTAGTACGGCGGCTGCAGCGTGCCCAGTCCGGTTCCCTCGACTGGATCGTTAGGGGTCATCCAAGCATCCTGCTGCGAGTAGAAAGCGCCTGCCTCAGTCACGTGGTAGCGGCCAAGCACCGATCGCTGGGTCTTGAACAGGTCGGCTGGGTAGCGCACGTGGCTCAACAGCTCCTGTGACATTTCCGACTTTGGCTTGATGATGCCCGGGTAGATTCCCGACCATGCCTGCAGTATCGGGTCGGTCTCGTCCCACTCGTATAGCTCAACCTTGCCGTCGTAGGCATCAACTGTTGCCTTCACTGAGTTGCGAATGTAATTGATTTCACCGGTCTCGCGGTTGAAGTCTTCCGAAGAAGAATCCAAGATGGCCAAGTTGAAGGCCTCCAGGTTGGAGTATGGGTAGCTTGACGAGGTCGTGTAGGCATCCACGATCCACTTGATTCTTCCGTCAACGACAGCCGGGTAAACCTCACTGTCAACAGTCAAGAACGGTGCAACCTCGGCAATACGATCCGCTGGATCGCGATTGTAGAGAATCTGCGACTCCGAGTTGATTGCATCAGAGAGCAGAATTTGCTCGCTCTGGAATCGAAGTGCGTAGGCGATCCGGTTGAACAAGTTGCCAACACGAGGGCCGCCCTCACCGCTGAAGGTGGTGTAGGTCTCGCGCTGTCCGTCCTCGCCGGCTGGGAAATCAAATTCCAGCGGCTCGGCAGCCTCCGGCGCACCCACAATCGAGTACTCGGGAGAGTTCAAGCCGAAGTAAACCCGCGGCTCAAAATCACCGAGGGCACCCACCGGTGGAATACCAGACTGCAGGAACATTGGCTTACCATCGGCATCGCGCCTGTTTCCATAGGCCGCGACAAATCCGTAGCCATGGGTGTAAACGATGGTCGAGTTGTACCAGGACTGGCTGTCGCCTAATCCTGCTTGATTCAACTCACGTACCGCCACGACGGTGTCTTGCACATTGCCATCAATCTCATAGCGGCCTACGTGGAGACGATCTGGGAAGCTGTAGTACTGGCGGTACTGCTCCAGCTGACGGAATGCATCGGAAACCAGAGCTGGGTCTAGGATGCGTATCGAAGCGGTTGTTTTTGCGTCGTTGCGCAGAGCGCCTTTTTCCGCCACGACGGTGGCGTCATAGTCAACAACCTCCACACGATCGATTCCGAAGGCGGATCTGGTCGCTTCAATGTTGTTCTGAAGGTAGGGAGATTCCAAGGTTCGCTCATTCGGAACCACTATGAAGGTCTGAACCACCCATGGGTACAGGCCTCCCAGCACGAGCGAGCTGACTACCATCAGTGCGGTCGAAATAATGGCAAGGCGCCAGCGCGCGATGAACGCAGTTACCAAGAAGGTCACCGCTACAGCAGCAGAGATTAGAGCCAAGATTTGAAGCCCTGGAATCACGGCATTCGCATCTGCGTAGTTCACTCCGGTGAATAGTGTTCCGCTTGTTACCGCGGTCGAGTACTGGTCGAACCAGAGGCTAATTCCCTGCAGTAATAGGTAAGCAGCAATCAGTATCGACAGCTGAACTCGGGCTGGCTTAGAAACCGCAATCTCGCGGCCAGAGAATCGGATTCCTCCGTAGACGACGTGCACGCCGAGATTGATTAGTGCGGCTAGGAAAACCGCGCCCGAGAGGTAGCCCACGGTGAATGTCAAGAAGGGCAAGTCGAAAATGTAGAAGCCCGCATCGAGACCGAAGTGCGCATCAGTGGTACCAAATTCTCCACCGTTCAAAAACAGCAGAATGGTCTGCCACTCTCGGGCCACAACCAGACCGCCACCGACTCCAATTAGCGCTGGGACGCCAAACATGACGATTTTTCGCAGGCTCTCTAGAAGCTGCTGGTAAGCCTGAAATGGGGATTCCTCGGGCATGCGCAAGTAGATGGGGCGAGTGCGCCAAGCGAGCATCAGGCCAACCGCAATGACTGCGGTCATGACCACGAAGCCAACCAGGAAGCTGATTACCTGAGCCATGATTTGAGTGATAAAGACCACCTCAAATCCCAACTGCTCAAACCAGAGCCAATCGGTGTAGATACCGGCTGCGCTCAGTAGGGCAAAAACAATTGCCGCCAGAATTCCAAAAGCAATGGAAAGTGGCGATACTCGTCGGCCTTGTGCTGGTGCTTGTGACACGTATTTCTCCTAGCTATCGCAAGTTAGATCCGGGAAGGTCGAGCCCGATTTGAGGCGCTCCACCGCGGCTACGGCTTCATCCAAGTCTCTCACTGATACAACAGGCAAACCATCCGGAACCTGCCCGATTGCCTCAGCGCAATTGCCGGCAGGCGCCAAGAACAGCTCTGCGCCTGCTTCTTTGGCGGCGATCATCTTGAGTTGAATCCCACCAATTGGGCCAACGGTACCGTCCGCTGCGATGGTTCCGGTACCGGCAACATGGTGGGCACCGGCAAGATCGCCAGGCTCCAAAACATCAAGAATTCCCAAGGAGAACATCAGGCCACCGCTCGGCCCGCCCACTTCACCCAGCTGCAAATTAATCTCCAATGGGAAGTCATAGGTGTAGCCGATCATGGCTCCGATTACCCAGGTTCCGTCGCGATCCTCGGGAGTAATTTCAAAGTCCCGCAGAGTTCCGTCACGCTCCACCCCAACAACAATTGAGCCGCCGCCTGCCTGCTGAATCTTCTCCTTGAACTCATCAAAGGTTGCCACCGGTTCCCCGTCGGCCGACTTGACGAAATCACCCGCTACCAGAATCCCAGACGACGGGGCATCGGCAATCACCGAGGCAACATACATCTGGCGCGGCGCCTCGTAGCCTAGGCGTAGCAACGCGGCAGCAATGGCGTCCTGCTGCGAAACCTCCATTTGCAAACTAGATTCCGCGCGAATTTCTTCGGTCGTGCGGTTAGCCGGGAACACCTCATCTAGCGGGAGCACAAACTGGTTTGGATCGACCCAGGCCAACAGAATTTGAAACCAGCTTGGGGTGGCCTCGCGGTTACCAACCAGCGACACGGTTGTGACATCAAATCTTGACTGACTCTCAAAAGTCTCGGTGTCACTAGTGGAGATTACAGGCTGGCCGTTAACCTCTCCCATTACGTTGAAGACTTGACCTGGCCGCTCTATGACGTATCCGGTTGGTAGCAGGGCCAGCGATCCGAAAGTTATCAGCGCCAACGACAGCGTGATCCAGCGCAGCGAACCGCGCCGCAACTTTGGCCGATCGGAGAAAAAAGTCATTGCTGCAATGCTAGATAACCAAGGCTGGTCTTTCCTGATAGACGCTAACGCCCTTGGCGAACAATTGCCGAATTCGCCGAATTTGTTCAGCCTCGCCGGGTCCTTTGCGAATAACCTCGATACCGAGGTGATCAGGTGAACGAAGACGAAGAGGGCCGAGAAGAACTCGAGGAGTTCATCCGCAAAATGCTCTCCAGTGGGGAGATTGACCCCGATGCTCTCGCCAAATTTGCCGGGGTTATGAACCCAGCCTTGATGCAGCAGCTCTTTTCGCAAACCCAGCACCTGTTCGCCGACGATGGCGGCTCCGTGAATTGGACCATGGCGAAAACCCAGGCCGTGGATCTGGCAAAAAAGAACCAAGTACAAACTGACAGCGCTTTTGACATCGAGCTTGCCAACGCATTTTCAATGGCCCGACTCTGGCTTAGCGAGGCGACCGAATTTGAGACAAGCGCAGAGGTAAAGCTGCTGACCAGGTCAATGTGGGTCGAGGATGCCATGCCGCTTTTCATCGAGCTGAGCGAACCTGTGGCGGAGAGCACCTCCCGAGCCTTAGCGGAAAGCCTTGGGGAACTGTTGCCTGAAGAACTGAGTTCCATGCTCGGCTCGGCCACAAAATTTGTTGCCAATGCTGGCGCTGCGATCTTTGCCATGCAGCTTGGGCAGGCAGTTGGGAAGCTCGCCGGGCAGACCCTGAGCAGCACTGAGATTGGCATCCCCATCTCGAATCGTCCGGGCTTTGTCTCGCAAAACATCAAAGACTTCATTGCCGAGCTAGAAACCCCAAAATCGGAAGTGGTCATTTTCCTGGCAATTAGAGAACTAGCCATTGCCAGCCTCTATGCCTCAAACCGTTGGCTGCGCGACCAAATCGCTACCCAAGTAAGGGAATTTGCAGCCGGACTCAAGGTGGAAATATCAGGCATCGAGGAGCTGATGCAGGAGGTTGACCCGAGCGACCCGCAGAGCATGGAGCGCATCATGGAGGCCACCGCCATGATGAGCCGACGGACTGAGGAGCAGGAAGCAGCTCTGGTACGAATTGAAACTCTGCTTGCGCTCATTGATGGCTGGGCCGATGCTGTCACCCTCGAGGCCGCGAAGCGGCTAAGCAATGTGCACTCGCTAGCAGAACTTGTCAACCGAAAGCGAATCAGTGCCGGCGCCAGCGAGAAGACCTTTGAGATCTTGCTCGGCTTGCAGTTGCAACCGAGGCTTCGTCGGGAGGCGCAGGCCATGTGGCAGGCGCTTGCTGAGCTGGGCTCCACCAAGCGCGACTCGCTTTGGCAGCACCCAGATCAGATGCCCTCAATCGAAGAAATTTCCAATCCTCAACTGCTAATCGATCGGCTCAGCCATGGGCCCGATGACTTTGACGGCGAACTTAGAAAGCTCCTCGGTGACTAGCTGTGGATAACAGCAAATAGTAATTTCCCGAACATGAAATAGTGCGCCCATGGCCACGCAAATTAATCCAGCCCTAGCCAGGCTCTGGCTGCCTGCCGGCGGGAGGCAATACGGCTACATGGCCCCGATAGTCGTTCCTATTGAGTCGGAAGCGGAGAATCGAGCTCTGGACTACTTGGAGCAGGGACTTTCAAATTCCCAGTTCGCCAGCCTTGCTCAGCTCTCAAGAGTTCCCGACGTAGAAATGCAGAGTCTGCTCGAGCGGCTCGGCGGCACACTTCGCCCCACCAAAGGATTGGGCAGTTTTCTCTCGGAAGACGAGATTGCCAATCATTTCCATGAGCTCGCGCGCATTTACCTCACCTCGAATGAGGATCCAGCAGACGTGATTCGTCGCCGGCATGCCAGCCGCATATTTCTCGACTCACTCGGGCGAACCGGGCTGACTCTGGCCCGAGGATTGGGTGCATCGTTTATCGGCTCAGTCTTGTCAATGGACAACGCCTCGGTGTCAGCTAAGGACCTTGGCAATCTCGGTTACACCGAGATGCAGCTTGGGGTCGCAAGGGTCAAGGCCGCCAATGCCCTGCTCGACAGGGCGCTAGTGCAGCAGCACAGCAGGCTGAGCGCGTCAATGGAGAATTTAGATCTGGCAATTTTGATTAGCAATGATGTTCAAGGTCCCGATGGCTATCACACTTGGATGCGCCGCGAGGTGCCCCACTTCAGCATCGTCTTCGATGAGGCTGGCGTGCAGGTTAGCCCCATTGTGCTGCCAGGCATCACCCCGTGTTTGGCCTGCATGGAATTGGCAAAGATTGACGAGGATGCCAACTGGATTGCAATCGCACCTCAATTAGCTGCCCTCGAACGCTCCCTCGAGGACTCGGCGATGGTTCTGTTTGCGGTCTCGGTGGCCCTGAATCAGACACTTTTGCTTTTAGACACAGGAGCCGAGGCACTGCCCTCTCTCGCCTACCGGCTGGAGCGAACCGGAGCAGTATCCAGATTCCAAGTGGCCGCTAGGGATTGTGGCTGCCGAGCAAATCTTTCATGAAAGGCGAGCTTGGCTTGCTGCCAAGGGAGCTAATCACCAAGCGCTGCTTTGCTCGGGTGACCGCCACATAAAGAAGTCGTCGCTCCTCAGCTTTTTCAGAATCGGTTTTGGCATGAGAAATTGGATAGAGCCCATCGTTCACCCCAACGAGGTAAACCTCATTCCACTCCAGACCCTTGGTTCCGTGGATGGTGGCCAGGGTGATGGCGTCTTGAACTGGCTCATGTCCGCTCCGCTCGCGCTCGTCGAGCTCCCGGAGGTATTCCTCCAAGCTCGGATCGCCCAGCTCCTCTAGGACATCAAAGAACCAATTCAGGCTCTTGCTGATTTCGGTTTGAGTGATCGAGGCCGACCAGCCCAATGGTCGCAAGATCTCAGCCAGCTGAACCTCTAGTCCCTGCCCGGAGTCTGCCAAACTCAATGCCCGCACTGCCATGGTGGCCTGCCGAATCTCGGGCCGTGCAAAAAAACGTCCCTGGCCCCGAACCTGAAACGGGATGCCGGCAGCCAACAGTCGCTCTTCTAAGCCGGCGAGTTGCGAGTTGGTTCGAGCCAAGACCGCAATCTCTGCCCGAGGGCTACTGCTGCGGGAAATCTCCGCCACCACCGCATCGGCTTCGGTCGCAGCAGAGGGATGCTCGGTGAAAACTACCGAACCCTTGGTGGTCTTTACAGGCTCCAGTGGAGACTCTGGCAGCAGGCCGTTGGCGCAGGCAACAATGTCCTGCCCGGAGCGGTAATTCTTATTCAGCTGGAAGATTTCTGCTGATTCAAACCGGGCCGGGAAGCTGAGCAAGAATTCGCTGGTTGCGCCGGTGAAAGAGTAGATAGTCTGGCGCGGGTCCCCCACGACGCACACTTCGTCGCGATCGGCAAGCCATGTTTCCAAGAGCGCCTGCTGCAGCGGCGAAATGTCCTGATACTCGTCGACCGTGAAGTGGCGGTACTGCTGCTCAAACTGAGCCATGATTCTGGGTTCATTGCGAAGCATGCCGGTGCATAGCAGCAGTGCGTCCTCCCAATCGATCAGGCGACGCTCGGCCTTCAAGGAGCGAAACCGAGCGACCAAATCAGGGAGCTTTCCAGCCAGCAATGAACCCTCGAAATCCTCCGGCTGCGTCATCGTGTAGCTGAGGTATTCGATCTCTGAAATCACCTCCTGAAGCTTCCCCTCAGTCAATCCGAGCTTCAGCTCGTTGGCTGCCTCGGCCACCAAAGAACGCTTGGAGGTCAGCAGCTTGGGCGCCGCGAAGCCGGTTATCTGCGGCCAGAAATACTGCAGTTGACCAAGCGCTGCCGAGTGGAAGGTACGCACCTGAACGCTCCGCGCGCCGAGCTGCCGCAGCCGCAGCCGCAGCTCCGCTGCCGCTCTGTTGGTGTAGGTGAGAGCTAAGGTCTTGGATGGGTTGAATACTCCGGTGGTGATTCCGTAGGCAATGCGATGCGAGACAGTGCGAGTCTTTCCACTACCTGGGCCGGCAATGATTGCAACCGGTCCGCGCAGCGCTTGAGCAGCTTGAGCTTGATCCTCATCCAAGGCGGAGAGGATGCTCTGTGCACTGAGCTCTGACATCGAATTTCCTAGGTGTGTGCGTGGCGTTGACTGATAGAGCAGAAACCTATGTCTAACCTTGCTGCGTGGGACAACCTGCCTTGATTTTAGCCGCGCTTGCAGCCGACGCTGCCCCCGGCAAAACTTTCCGACACTTCCGCAAACTAGATTTGAATCCCGAGCTGGATGTTTTGCAGCTGTGGGATTCTCAAGACAATTCGTACCAGCTACTGTCCCCGAGAACCACTGCTGGAATTGTTGAGCTGTCACAGTTAGTAGCTGGACTGAAGACCATCTCCTACGCCGAAGACCTCCCTTTTGAGATCAACGAGATTATTGGCCAGAGCCGCGCTGCCGACGGCGCCGCCGTTGTGGTGCTCAGCGACATAGTCGGCCAGGCGCCAGAACTCTCGCGCTTCGCAGCCGGACCCTTCTCGCAATCAATTGGTGAGGCGCTAGCTGCTATTCACAAAATCAATCCCGACCTGATTCGCGATGCCGGCTTGCCGGAGTATGACGCGCAGACCATCCTGCACAAAAAAGTTGCTGAGGTGGACCGCGTTGCCGCAACAGGAAAGATTCCAGCCGGCCTTCTCGCGCGCTGGGAAGAGGCTCTTGAGGACGTTGGTCTGTTTAGATTCCACCCAACTGTCACGCACGCGCAGATTAATCAGGACTCGCTCCTGGTCTCAGGCGGAAGGCTTGTCGGTATCACCAACTGGTCCCAGCTGTCGATTAGCGATCCGGCTGAGGATCTGAAATACCTGGCCGGTGGCGCCTTGGGCTCGACCTTCGAAGATGCCATCCTGCACTACCGAGCAGCCCGAGAGAATGCCGATGAAAACATCGTCCAGCGAGCAATCCTCTACAGCGAGCTAGAGCTTGCTAGCTGGCTGGCGCACTGCATCCAGGTAGGCGACGAGGCGATGATTGCAGATGCTCAGTCGATGCTCACCGACCTAGATCAACAGCTGAAGGCCCAGACGTTGCGTTCACTGCGTGCGGCTGGTTTTATCGGACTTGGGTCTGCTGGGTTCGCGGGGGCTACTGCTCAGCTCAACCAGCCAGCAGACTCTCAGCAGGTTGAGGCGGAAGTTTCGGCCGAGGTAACGCAGGAAGTTCCTGCCGAACCGGCCTCCGATTCTCAGTTGAGTGAACCTAACCCTGACGAGCTGTTC
>JALQVB010000119.1 GCA_023260495.1 Aquiluna sp. | reverse complement strand
AAGTCGAAGCCCCAGCCTCGCTATCTAGAGTCCGCGAGCCAGAACGCGCCATCGTGACGGTCGCGGCGGTGCAGATTTCCTGGAATGAAGATCCGAAGGTGCACGAATCAAAGATTCGCGATGCCGTCAAGATTGCAGCTGAGCAGGGCGCGCAAATTGTGTTTCTACCGGAGTTGACCCTGAGCCGCTATCCGGCGGATGTGCGGCCCAGTGGCACACCCAACGAAACAGCCGAATCACTCTCCGATGGTCCAACTGCGAACCTGGTGAGCTCGCTAGCCAAGGAATTTGGGATTTTTGTGCACGGCTCGCTCTACGAAAAGCGCGATTTCAGCGATGGCCGGGGGCTCAACACCGCCATCATCGCCGGTCCCGACGGGTCAGTCGCCGGGGCAACTCCGAAGCTGCACATCCCGGTGACCGAAGGGTATTTTGAGGACAAGTACTTTCAGCCGGGGCCGAATCAGGATCCCTATCCCGTTTATGAACTAGACACCCCGGGCCGGGCAAAGGTTGGACTCCCCACCTGCTGGGACGAGTGGTTTCCTGAAGTCGCCAGAGCCTATGCGCTAATGGGAGCAGATATTCTCTGCTACCCAACCGCCATCGGATCGGAGCCAGATCACCCAGATTTCGACACCGAGCCACTCTGGCGGCAGACGATTGTTGGGCACGCGATTGCGAATGGTCTGTTCATTGTTGTGCCAAACCGCTACGGCAATGAAGGCCTAATCAACTTTTACGGCAGCTCATTCATCGTTGACCCATACGGCCGCATCATCGCCCGAGCCGAAAGGCAAGGAGATGAGGTGCTAGTTGCCGAACTGGACCTTGATCAGCGCCGCGACTGGCTCGAGCTGTTCCCCTTCTTCGCAACGCGCCGACCAGACACCTACGCCCCGCTGGTGGCAGCAATCGTGAATCCGCGTGCCGAGGGCGGGCTTGGGGAAATGGGCGGCGTTCCCGGGCTCATGCCATGAGAATGCCGGCGGAGTGGGAGCGGCATGAGGCGACGTGGGTTGCCTTCCCACACCACGGCTACACCCTCGGTGAGACCCTGGACGAAATCGAGGCTGCCAAGCGTACCTGGGCAAAAGTTGCCAACACGGCATCGGAATACGAACACGTCAGAGTGGTGGTTCATCCGAGCGACGCATCAAATGCCAGCAAATACCTCTCGAGCCAGATAGAGCTGGTCGAATTCGAAATCGACGATGCCTGGATCCGAGACAGCGGCCCCACATTCGCCCTGGATGGCCCTGAGCTCGTTGCGGTCGACTGGATCTTCAACGGCTGGGGTGCTCAGGCATGGGCAAGTTACGAACAAGATGCAAAATTGGCCTCAAGGATCGCCAATTATCTAGGTGTCAAGAGCACTGCTTCCGAGCTCACCAACGAGGGCGGCGGGATTCACGTCAATGGCTCTGGGCTGGTGCTGCTCACCAAAACGGTTCAGCTTGATAAGGGTCGCAACCCAGGCTGGACCCGGGATCAGGTGGAAACCGAACTGAACCGGCAGCTTGGAACGACTGAAGCAATCTGGCTATCCCGCGGCCTCACCCGCGACTATGAAGAATTCGGAACCAAGGGACACGTTGACATAGTTGCCTGCTTTGCCCCAAGCGGCGAAGTGTTGGTGCATGACCAAGGGGATACTTCCCACCCGGATTGCGCTATCTCGCGGGAAGTTATCGAAACACTAGAGGGTGCCGGGCAGAGCGTGATTCGACTACCGGCTCCAAAAACCCTCAAGGATGGCCATGGCTGGGTCGACTACAGCTACATAAATCACTACGTGCTAAACGATGCAGTTTTGCTCTGCGCCTTTGATGACGAGAACGACAAAAGGGTCGCAGATCAGCTTGCCGAGATCTACCCGGGACGCAAGATAGAACTCATCGACGCAAGGGAGCTGTTTGCTCGAGGCGGAGGAATTCACTGCATTACGCAACAACAACCAGCACTCCCCGCTGAGTATTCAAGCTCCCCTTAATCTGGCCCAGCTTTCCCCTCGAAACCGAGTTGGTTGAGTATGCCTTCCTACAGACCTGGAAAGCGCGCTAAGAATTAGGAAAAAGTTCTTACTCTCGACCCCTTTTTGCCGTAATGTTCGGTGCCGACCCAACTTTTTTGAAAGCGAGATGATTGTCCGAGCACGCTTTTGGCGCCGCCACACTACTTGATCCGAATGA
>JALQVB010000118.1 GCA_023260495.1 Aquiluna sp. | reverse complement strand
CTATCGAGTGGACTTTGCAAGCGAAATCAGGGACGAGTGGTTTGAAGGTGTGGCGACAGTAGGAGTCTCTTCCGGCGCCTCGGTGCCCGAGGAGCTTGTCGAAGAAGTCCTGCAGGACCTTGCCGCCCGCGGGTTCGGCGATCTGGAAACCATCACAACCGCAGAAGAAGACATCCAGTTCTCGCTCCCTAAGGAGCTGAGAAAAGATCTAAAAGCTGCCCAGCAGGGCTAATTACCAGGCAGATTTTCCAGCTGAACCCAGCTGGTTAGCGGCCTCGACAACACGAGCTGACATGCCAGCCTCAGCCGACTTGCCCCAGTTTCGTGGGTCGTAGGTTTTCTTGTTGCCAACCTCGCCATCGATGCGCAGCACGCCATCGTAGTTCTTGAACATGTGGTCAACGATTGGTCTGGTGAAGGCGTACTGAGTGTCGGTGTCGATGTTCATCTTGATTACACCAAACGAAACAGCGTCGGCAATTTCCTGCTCAGTCGAGCCAGACCCGCCGTGGAAGACAAGGTCAAATGGCTTGTCCTTGCCGTACTTCTTGCCAATCTCCTCCTGGATCTCCTTGAGGAGCTCTGGACGAAGCTTTACGTTTCCTGGCTTGTAGACACCGTGCACGTTACCGAAAGTTAGCGCGGATAGGTAGCGTCCGTTTTCGCCAAGACCTAGCGCCTCGACGGTCTTGATGCCGTCTGCCACGGTCGTGTAAAGGTGCTCACCCATCGCACCGACGACACCGTCTTCCTCGCCACCAACTGCGCCAACCTCGATCTCGAGAATCGAGCCGACGTTGTGAGCCTTTGCCAATAGCTCCTTAGCAATCTCCAAGTTTCTATCCAGCGAAATTGCTGAGCCATCCCACATGTGAGAGCTGAAGATTGGCTCGCCGCCATTCTTGACCTGCTCCGCAGATGCCTCTAGTAGCGGGCGGACGAAACCATCGAGCTGATCCTCGGCACAGTGGTCGGTGTGAAGAGCAATTTTGACGTCATAGTTCTTGGCAACCTCCCGCGCAAAAGCGGCAAATGCCAGCGCACCAGAAACCCGGTTCTTGACGGTAGGGCCACTCCAGTAGTCGGCACCACCGGTAGAGACCTGAACGATTCCATCGCTGCCCGCTTCTTGCAGGCCTGCCAGAGCAGCATTCAGAGTCTGCGAGCTGGAGACGTTGATGGCCGGGTATGCAAAACCACCCTGCTTGGCACGGTCAAGCATCTCGTGGTACTCGGAAACGGAAACTACTGCCATTTTGCCCTCCTCTAGGCGTTTGCTGGTTCGCCCAGCGGACGGTCGGCATCCGGGATTAGTTCCACGAACGACTCAACTAAATTGTCGATTGACTTAAGGCCGCTAGTTGGCTGCTGCACCTTTGCAGCACCCCACTGAACCGCAGCCGCAATACCCTCAGCAACGTCGAACCCGACGCCAAAAGCACCTGGCTCGGCTGGCTTGCTGGTGACCGCCGAGAGGAAGCCTGCAATTGTGGAGTCTCCGGCGCCAACGGTGTTGATTACCTTGACCGGGTTCGTGTAGGCGTGAATGGCGTGGGTCTTGGTGACCGCAACGATGCCATCGACACCAAGAGAAGCCATGATGCAGTTGACGCCCCACTCGTTTAGCTCTCGTGCCGCCTCAATGACATCGCCGATTGTGTGCAGATCGCGACCCACGCACTCCGCCAGCTCGTGAGCGTTTGGCTTCATAACCGTGGCGCTACCCTTCTGGGCCCAATAGCGAAGAGCTGGACCGGAGGTGTCCAGCACCACGTTAACCCCGAGCGCCTCCATGCGGTCGAACAGCGGCTGCAGGTCAATAACCTCACCGGTCTCCACAATCTCAGGATGTGCGCCGGCAACCACAAGCCACTTGGCCTCGCACTCCTTGACGGTCTTCTCCGTCAGATCAATTACAGCTTCCCAGTCCTTCTGCTTCAGAGGCCTAGGGTGCTCGTTGATCTTGGTGGTCGGGCCGTCGTACTCGACGATGGTGGTGGAGACTCGCAGGGTTCCCTCAACCCACAGCGGAATCAAAAAGTCAGATCCGGTACGGGTCAGCACGCCTGGATCGGCATTTCCAATGGGAACTACACCCGGGGCGGCCATGTTGACCAGCTGAAGGCCGCGGGATACGTTGATGCCTTTGCCGGCCAGCTCCTCGCCGACGCGCTCGGCACGGTTTACTCCACCCTCCACCAGATTCTTGACGAAGTAGGTGCGGTCCAGCGTGGGT
>JALQVB010000117.1 GCA_023260495.1 Aquiluna sp. | reverse complement strand
GGGTGAGGTCTCGATCTAATGTCAAGCAATTCCCCCGCGGCCGTTGAAATGTCCGGAGTGCACAAGGCTTTTGGTGCAAATCCGGTTTTGAAGAACGTTGACTTCACTGTGAATGCAGGTGAGGTTCACGCGCTCGCGGGGGAAAACGGCGCTGGCAAATCTACTCTTATGAAAATTTTGCAGGGTGTCTACCAGATGGACCAGGGTCAGATCTTCGTGAACGGAAACCCCGTTGAGATCTCTGACACCTTCGATGCCAAAGCGGCTGGAATCGGAATGGTCTTCCAGGAATTCTCCCTAATTCCCACTTTGACTGTGGCACAGAATGTCTTTCTGACGAATGAGCCAACGAAATTCGGTCTTATCAGTGACTCTAAAGCCCGGGAACTAGCCGCTGAGCTCTTCAAAGAGATGGAAGTCGATGTTGATCCTCAACGTATCGTTGAGTATTTACCCACCGCGCTTTGGCAACTCACAGAAATTGCCAAGGCACTTGCCCAAAACGCCAAAGTTCTGATTATGGATGAGCCAACCGCATCGTTGGCAAAGCACGAGGCAGAGGCGCTCTTCGCGCTGATCCAAAGGCTCAAGGCCAAGGGCATAGCAATCATCTATATCTCGCATCGAATGGACGAGATTTATCGGATTGCCGATCGAATCACGGTGCTGCGCGACGGAGTCAGAGTGCTAACCGAGTCGCTCACGGAGGTCACTCCCGCTCAGATCGTGGAGGCGATTGTGGGTCGCCAGGCAGCCGCTCACCTAGTCCATCAGGATCGTTCGGACAAGATTAGACCCGAGGTGGTGCTCGAGGTTGAGAACCTATCAGCAGGCCCAAAACTCAGGGGCATTTCTATGCAGGTCCGGCGTGGCGAAATCATAGGGCTTGCGGGGCTTATGGGGTCTGGTCGCACTGAACTGGTGAACACCCTGTTTGGGATATTGAAGCCAACATCCGGAACAATCAAAGTCAATGGCAAAGTACTTGCGATTTCTTCACCCAAGGACGCAATTAATAACCGGATTGCCCTAATTCCCGAAGATAGAAGGGCACAGGGCTTGGTCTTAGACCACCCGGTCACGGAAAACCTAACTCTTCCGCTGCTGGAAAACTTATCTCGCTTCGGGCTCCTCTCAAACAGCCGAATTCTCAGGCGCAGCAAAGAGCTCATCAAGCAGTTCTCAATTAAGGCTGCATTTCCAGGCATCCGGGTCGGATCGCTCTCTGGTGGCAACCAGCAAAAAGTTGTTATCGGTAAGTGGCTAGGAACCGACCCGCAGATTCTGATGATGGACGAACCGACTGCTGGGGTCGACATCGGTACCAAGAGTGAAATCTTGGACCTAGTTCGCCAGATTGCAGACGAAGGTAAGTCAGTGATTTTGATCTCATCAGAGCTTCCAGAGCTGCTGTCGGTCTCCGATCGAATTTTGGTCTTGAAAGACGGTGCAGTGGCAAAAGAGCTCGATCGCAAAGACATCCCAACCGAGGAGTTCCTCCAACTAGCTATTCAAGGAGCAGCATGAACACCAAAGCCACAACCTCAATCCCGCTAACTTTCTTGCGGCGATTTGAATGGCGCCAGAACATCGTCTATATCGGCTTCGTGGCGGTCTTTATATTTTTCGCGGTTTTGCTCGGGGATTCAGGCTTTACCAACCCGAATAACTTATTGAACATCTTCCGCCAAACCGCGACCATCTCGATCATGGCAGTCGCCATGACCTATGTCATTGCCGCGGCAGAAATCGATCTGAGCGTGGGATCGGTCGCCGGCCTCGCTTCAGTTGTTACCGCCATGACGCTGAACAGCTACGGCTTGATTCCTGGCATTTTGGCGGGCCTGCTGGTAGGAGTCATTGCGGGCTCAATCAGTGGTGGCTTGGTGGCATGGCTTAAGGTTCCGTCTTTTTTGGTCACGCTGGGCATGTTGGGACTGGTAGTTGGTGTGGCCCGATGGATAACAGACTCCGCTCCCGTTCCGATCGGTGACATGACCTACATCGCCATCTTTGGTGGCGGCGAATTCGGACCAATTCCGGGCCTGATGGTCTGGGTGGTGTTTGCCGTCACCCTGGGGGCGCTGGTAATGAATAAGACCAAATTCGGAAGACATGTCCGCGCCACCGGAGGAAATCTTGTTGCGGCTGGATACACCGGTGTTAAGACCGCGCGAATCAAGTTCACGGTCTTGATGATGTCGGGCGTTGTTGCAGCGCTCGCCGGAATGCTTTATGCAGGACGTCTGCAGTCGGGACGATTCCAGTGGGGCACAGGCGACGAACTCTCAGTAATTGCTGCGGTAATTCTCGGTGGCACCAGTTTGTTTGGTGGACGCGGTCAGGTCGTCGGAACCCTATTCGGCGCCCTCTT
>JALQVB010000116.1:2094-2411 GCA_023260495.1 Aquiluna sp. | reverse complement strand
GAACGGCGCCCGGGACAGGGTGACCATTTGCACGGGTCTCTCACCCTTCTGCACGACGACACGAGTCCCCGGCTCTAAATCAAAGTTTCGTCTGGCATCACACCACAGCACTCCTCGACCTACCGAGCGCTGCAAGAGCTCAATTGCCACCTGAGACTGCGGGTCAATCACAAAGGGCCTCGCAAACAGAGCATGAGCGCTAAGTGGCACCACAATGAAAGCTTCAACATTGGGCCAAACCACTGGACCACCAGCGCTGAAGGCATATGCGGTTGAGCCCGTGGCAGTGGAGACACGAACCCCGTCGCAACCAAAGG
>JALQVB010000116.1:0-2084 GCA_023260495.1 Aquiluna sp. | reverse complement strand
CCTCTACCGCGACTTCAAGCATGCGCTCGCGCGAACTCTTCTCGACGGCCACCTCATTAAGGGCCCAGCTGCGGAAAACTTCCGTTTCGTTCTGATAAACCACTACTTCCAAGGTGGTGCGCTCGGTTATTTCGAAATCACCAGCGATCAATCGCGAGACAACCTCGTTAACCTCCGACCGCTCGGCTTCGGCCATGAAGCCAACGTGGCCCAGGTTTATACCTAGAATCGGCGCTGGATTCTCCCGCACCAGCTCGGCGGCGCGCAAAATGGTGCCGTCACCACCTAAGACAATGACCAGGTCGAGATCCTGAGATGAATATGGTTTGAGCTTTGAATCCGCGTCGAAGCGCCCCAGGTCGGCTTCGGGAACCAAGCAGCTGGCTCCAGCCTCGGAAAGCTGTTCGCATATAACGAGTGCCTCGGAGCGAGCCATATTCTCAGTTCCGCTGGTAACAATCAGGACGCTCTTCAATTCACCTCCAAAGCCATCGGTAACAGACTAACGACTGCAACAAAAACTTGCTTATGGGAGCTAACAACTAGATCAGGTCTTGGATTTCATCGAGCGATATCCGGCTAACACTTCCGGGACAAAAATGTGCCAGATACTCCTGGTTGCCGTGAGAGCCGACGACTTCAGACGGCGCAAAATGTTGCAGACCATAACCAATAGCATCAAAGGCACCAACAACCTTAGTTACCGCTTCAATTCGATCGGCTGCCTGGGCCACAACCCCGGCCTTGTTCAGCCGTGAACGCTGCAGCTCGAACTGCGGCTTGATAAGCGCCACTACCTCCGCCTTGGGCGCAAGTTCAAGGAACTTCTCCGCTACCAAGGTCAGCGAGATGAAGCTTAGGTCGGCGACTGTTAGTCGTATTTGATCTGGCTCAACGCCCAGGCCTGCAACATCGAGCTCTCGGACATTGATTCCCTCCAGGTTTACGACCCTGGAATCTTCTCGAAGCTCACTGGCCAGTTGATCGTGCCCAACATCAACCGCCAACACCTTGGCTGCACCGCGCTCCAGCAGCACCTGAGTGAATCCGCCGGTCGACGCACCAATGTCCAAGCAAAGCTGCGGCACCGAAATTTCAAAGGCATCTAGAGCGGCCGCCAGCTTTCCAGCCGAACGGGCAACGTAGAGATCTCCGGAGACTCTAATTTCTGTGAACTCTGAGACTTCGCTCGATGCCTTGGGGCTTTCTAGACCCTTTACTGCAACCTGGCCAGAGGCGATAAGTGCCGCCGCCTGATTTCGAGATCGCGCCATGCCACGAGCGACCAGCGCCACATCGAGTCTCAACGGCTGAGCAGCTCCTCAAGCTCGGAAACAATTTTGTCGAGCTCCTGCAATTGCTGTTCTAGCTCAAGGCCATCAAGCTGACTTAGTCGCTCAGTCAAATCCTTAGACATTGCTCACTCCCAAAAGCTCGGCATCAACCTTGAGGCCGTAAATCGGCCGGCCACTAGTCCAGATTAGGTTGGTGGCGGCACGAAGCGTGTCAATGGTTGCGGGGTGTCCAGCGGTGAGCAAAACCCGGTCACCCAGTAGCTCGACCTCGCTCTTGCCAACTCGGACTCCGTGCTTAGTCGGTTTAGCCTCTGGATAATCGGCAAACAGGTCGTTCATATCAGTCAGCACGAAATTAGGTCGTTCATCGGTTTTGGCGCCCAGCAACTCCTTGTTGCCAACCACACCAGTCATGACAGTTGCTGACTGGATGCCGGCTGTTATGGCGCCTTTGATGTCGGTGTCTAGCCGGTCTCCGATCATCAGCGGCCGCTGAACCTGCATCTGCTGCAGCGCAGCGTCGAAAATTGGTCGAAATGGTTTGCCGGCGAACTCAGGCAGAATCCCCACGGCGGTGTGGACGGCACCAACTAGGGTTCCATTGCCCGGAGCGATGCCCCGCTCGAGCGGCAGGGTCCAGTCCTGATTGGTTGCCACCCAAATGGCGCCGGCCTGGATGGCAAAGGCCGCTTCCGCCAGTTGCTGCCAACCGATGTCCTTACTAAAACCCTGAATAACCGCGTCTGGTTGCGAACTAGCGTCTTCGACAAGTTCGAAACCCGAATCGGA
>JALQVB010000115.1 GCA_023260495.1 Aquiluna sp. | reverse complement strand
CGACGCACAGGTGATTGCCAAGGTCAACGAATACCTCAAGGACCACGACACCAATGGACTAGCGATTGAGATCATGGCACCGGCCGACGCCACCAAGTACTCGCTTGAGCGGATTCGCCGGGGCGAGGACACCATCTCGGTGACCGGTAACGTGCTGCGCGACTACCTGACCGACCTGTTCCCAATCCTGGAAGTTGGCACCAGCGCCAAGATGCTTTCTATTGTTCCGCTTCTAAATGGCGGAGGCTTGTTTGAGACCGGCGCCGGCGGCTCGGCTCCAAAGCACGTGCAGCAGCTGGTGGAAGAGAACTACCTGCGCTGGGATTCCCTAGGTGAATTCTTTGCGCTGGCGGCCTCCTTCGAGCACCTATCCGTGACAACAGGGAATGCCAAGGCAAAGGTTCTGGCCGACACCCTAGATCGAGCCACCGGAACCTTTTTGGAGGAAGACCGATCGCCAGGACGAAAGATTGGCACCATCGACAATCGCGGTAGCCACTTCTACCTTGGCCTTTACTGGGCCCAGGAGCTTGCCAAGCAGACCGAAGATGCCGAACTGGCAGCCAAGTTTGCACCTATAGCCGAGGCTCTTACGTCAAGCGAGTCCGCCATCGTGGCTGAGCTAAACGCAGCGCAGGGCAGTGCTGTGAACATCGGAGGCTACTACCGTCCAAATCCGGAGCTTGTCACGAAGGTGATGAGACCTTCAAGCACTCTGAATGACATCTTGGCTAGTTTTGCCAAATAGTCCCCATTTATGGTGCGGGTTGTGGGTAGCCGCCAAAAACGGCATCCAGAAAGGGCGTCTGATGTGCACATCTGTGCATGTCTAATGCACATTGTTGGCTTAGTACAAAATTCGGCTAGATTTAGGCATTTTTTTTTGTAACTTTGAGGGATGCTCAGGGGTCTAAAAAAGCTAAGTTCAAGCGCAGTCGCCATGTCTTTGGCGGCTGCCACACTCGTCGCGCCAGCTTTTGTCGGCGCGCCAGCTTTGGCGGTGGAGACCCCAAATAGTTATTGCGGCGAAGGCATCACGACACGGAGCAGCACCGTCTACGACCCCATTGTCAATCAGCTTGATAACGGCGACTGCGTAATCACCTTCCGCGGTGGATCCGAGGCTGTCAACAGCTATGACTACAGATGGACCCCAGCTCCTGGTCTCAGCGATATCCGCATTCTTGCCATTGGTGGAGGTGGCGCTGGTGGAAACGGCGGTGGCGGCGGTGGCGGAGCCGGCCAGTTCGTTGAAGTGCCAAGCTACGATCTTGCTACTGGACCAATTGCCATTTCGGTTGGACGTGGTGGCGCTGCCGGTTCTGCCCGAGGCCAAAGCGGAGCGGACACCATCCTTGACCTCCCAGCAACAAACACCGACCTGATAGCAATCGGCGGTGGCGGTGGAGGTGATTCCACGAATGATTCCAGGATGTATGGAGTATCCGGTGGATCCGGCGGCGGTTCTGGTAAGCAAAAGAATATTGGGACCAGGACAAAACCTTCAGCCTCAGCGCTCGGACCTTCAAATAGCCTCGTTAGTAGCGACTACTACTTCGGCAATGACGGTGCCCATGGGTATAAGTGGGGAGGAACTTACAACACGGGGTGGCCAGATGCCCCAGCAGGTTGGTACACCGCCGAGGGAACCAAAGAAATGCATCTCGGTGGCGGTGGTGGAGGAGCTGGCAGCGCCGGCACCCCCATCTCGGCCGGTGAGGGTAAGACCTCTGACATATCTGGAACTGATGTCGTATACGCCGCCGGTGGTGGTGGTGGTATTGGCTATGGAACCAATATTTCTAACCCCGGGCAGTATCAAATGCTTGGTGGCAGCGGCATCGGTGGAGACGGTGGAGCTGGTGACGCTGGGGCGACTGATGGCTTGGATGGCACGGGTTCCGGCGGCGGCGGGGAAAATTACTACCACAGTGATGGCCCTGGCGATGGCGGTGACGGTGTCATCATCATCCGCTACTCCTGGTATCTGACGCCACCGACAATCACTTCGGTTGTTCAAGATGGCGACACCATGCGCCTTAGCTACGACCTGCCCTATCTGATTGAGGGAAAGAGCGTCAGCTCGGTTGAGTACACAACAGATGACGGAACCTCTTGGCGGGCACTCTCCAATACCAGTGGCTCTGCCGTTATTTCATCTCTGTCGAACGGTTCTGCTCTGGGGTCTTCTGGCTCGAGCGTGACCTTCAAGCTGAGGGCGACTGAGAGCGAGGGCGAAGTAAGCCAGCTCTCGGATTCAGAAACCGCTAATTTCTATGAGCGACTTGAGGTGTTGCGACTGGATGCAACCAATCCGCTGTCTGCTCCACCGCAGGGCTCGACTGGAGAACTCAGCGGTACCTGGTATGACCTAAGCGGTAATGACTACCACTTCTTGCCCTATGCCACCTCGAGTAGCTATCCCAGCGTCTATTCCGAGGCAAGTGCCCGGGCTTACGGCCTTGTGGACAAGCCAGCCAGCGGTGTGCTGAATCCGTGGGGTGAGCACAATTGGGA
>JALQVB010000114.1:2311-2545 GCA_023260495.1 Aquiluna sp. | reverse complement strand
GTCGATCATCGGCCGCTCCTCGCTAGCCGATGTGAAGGTTGGCAAGGACGTGCTGGTCAAGGCCGGCGAGAACATCGACCACGCCACCGTGCGCAGGCTGAAGGAAGCCGGAGTTGAGACCATCATGGTTCGCGCCGTGCTCACCTGTGAGGCCGAGAGCGGCATCTGTGCTGCTTGCTACGGTGTCTCGCTAGCAACCCACCAGAAGGTAAACGTCGGTGAGGCCATCGGTAT
>JALQVB010000114.1:0-2301 GCA_023260495.1 Aquiluna sp. | reverse complement strand
GCCTGGAACTCAGCTAACCATGCGTACCTTCCACACCGGTGGTGCTGCATCGTCAGCTAAGAAGCAGACCATTCTGAAGTCGATTGGTGGTCAGAAGGTTCGTGTTGAGCGTCTGATCTCCTACGACATCACCCAGGGTCTAAACGGTGTTACCGACCTGCTTGAGGCACGTGTTGGTTGGCGCCAGGCTGGCAAGGTTGCCGTTATGGCCTTCTGGAACGGTGCAGTTGACATCGTTGAGAAGGTATCGGCATCCGGCTCGAAGAGCTACGAGGTCTACGTTCGCCCACAGGGTGAGAAGGCCGAGAAGGAAGCTGAGGCGCTAGCGCTGCAGTACAGCTTCTCGCGTACCGCTTCGAAGACCTTCAAGAAGCTAAGCCCATACCTGCCAATCACCGTTGTCTCCTCGCTTGATGACCTAGTCGTTGAGAAGGGCGACATGGTTGAGGCCGGAGACTATCTGGTTGACGGAACCCCAATCCCGCACGAGGTGCTGATGATCAAGGGTGCCCGCGAGGCAGCCGCCGAGATCATCCGCGGTGTGCAGGCGATCTACGGTTCCCAGGGTGTGCCGCTTCACGACAAGCACCTTGAGGTGATTGTGCGTCAGATGCTGTCGAAGGTAACCGTGATTGACTCCGGTGACACCGACATGCTCCCTGGTGAGATCATTGACCGCCAGCGCTTTGCTGCCAAGAACCGCGAGAGTGTGGCCAAGGGACTGCGTCCGGCCTCGGCTCGTCAGGAGGTAATGGGTATGACCCGCGCCTCGCTGGCTGCTCAGTCATGGCTATCCGCCGCTTCGTTCCAGGAGACCACCCGGGTGCTAACTCAGGCTGCCCTGGACCGCCGCGAGGACAAGCTGGTTGGTCTGAAGGAGAACGTGATTATCGGAAAGCTGATTCCAGCTGGAACCGGTATGAACCGCTACCGCAACTTCGAGGTGGATGGCACCGAAGAGGCAAAGGCGGAGCGCTATCCAAACCGCATCTGGTCGGACGCATCGTTCGACGAGGGCGAGTTCGGATCCGAGGAGCTGCAGCTGTCGGTTGCAGACCCATTCTCACTAGACGAGAACTAAACAACAGAATAAAAAGTATTTGACCCGCTCCAGCGGCTACGAGTATGCTTGGCGAGGTTCATGCGAGAGCGTGACCTATGGCCAGAACCTCTAGTCGTTGGGGTGGGCCAAGAAAACACTTCGGTTTTTGGGGTTTTCCCATGCCGAAGAAATAACTAAGAGGAGTACTAGTGCCAACAATTCAGCAGTTGGTTCGCAAGGGCCGCAGCCCGAAGGTCACCAAGACCAAGGCGCCTGCGCTTAAGTCCAACCCGCAGCAGCGCGGTGTTTGCACCCGTGTTTACACCACCACCCCTAAGAAGCCGAACTCGGCTCTTCGTAAGGTGGCTCGTGTGAAGCTGTCGAACGGTGTTGAGGTAACCGCCTACATCCCGGGTGAGGGTCACAACCTGCAGGAGCACTCGATGGTGCTTGTGCGTGGTGGCCGTGTAAAGGACCTGCCAGGTGTGCGTTACAAGATTGTCCGCGGTGCACTAGACACCCAGGCTGTAAAGAACCGTCAGCAGGCACGCAGCCGCTACGGCGCAAAGAAGGGTAAGTAATGCCACGTAAGGGCCCAGTTGCCAAGCGTCCAGTTGCAGTAGATCCGGTCTACGGCTCCCCGGTCGTTTCCCAGCTAGTAAACAAGATTCTGCTTGATGGCAAGAAGTCCATCGCCGAGCGCACCGTCTACGGCGCACTCGAAGGCTCCAACCGCAAGACCGGTGATGACCCAGTAGTCGTGCTGAAGAAGGCTCTGGACAACATCCGCCCAACCGTCGAGGTTCGTTCTCGTCGTGTTGGTGGTTCGACCTACCAGGTTCCGGTTGAGGTCAAGACCCACCGTGCCAACACTCTCGCTATGCGTTGGTTGGTTCAGTACGCACGTCAGCGTCGCGAGAAGACCATGACCGAGCGTCTAATGAACGAGATTCTGGATGCATCGAACGGCCTAGGCGCTGCTGTAAAGCGTCGTGAGGACACTCACAAGATGGCTGAGTCGAACAAGGCATTCGCCCACTACCGCTGGTAACAGCAAACATCCGCCAGGATGCGTTCACCTCGTGTTCGCCTGGCGGATGTATCAATTAACCACGTAAACAAAAACAACTTCGGAGGCTACCGTGGCACAAGACGTGCTCACCGACCTGAATAAGGTTCGCAACATTGGAATCATGGCGCACATTGACGCCGGAAAGACCACCACTACCGAGCGAATCCTTTTCTACACCGGTATTACC
>JALQVB010000113.1 GCA_023260495.1 Aquiluna sp. | reverse complement strand
CGGGACAGCGGAGTGGAGGGCATAACGATAGCCACCCTTGCCAAGCGCCTCGAGGAGGTCTACACCACCAACAGCGAATACCCGATAGTTTTCCCTCGATCCAGCGAAGAGCTCTTCTTGCTGCAGCGCATCCGTGATGAGGCGCATCGCTTCGCAATAACAGCTCAGCGAGAGAAGCGCTCCAAGTCGATTGCCAGTACGTTGCTTGAGGTGCCTGGCCTAGGGGAGCGGAAAGTTCGGCTGCTGCTAAGAAAGTTTGGTTCGCTGAAGCGCATCAAAGCCGCCAGTGCGGAGGAAATCGCCTCACTACCGGGTTTTGGACCGGCTTTGGCTAGGCAAATACTGGATTATTTCTCCGAATTTGAAAAAGACGACACGCCCGACACGCCGAAGGACTAACCTGTAACTCGTCGCGAGGGAGAGATGGAAGAGAACAGAAAGCCAGAGCTGCTCATTGTTACCGGAATGAGTGGTGCCGGGCGATCAACCGTGGGCAACGCCCTGGAGGATCAAGGCTGGTATGTCATCGACAACCTTCCGCCTCAAATGCTGGGGCCGATTAGCGACCTCTTCTCACTCAGTAAATCCAAACTCCCGCGAATAGCTGTTGTTACCGACGTTCGCGGCGGTGAGTTTTTTGCTGAGCTGCTGAGCCGAGTTCAAGAGCTTAGGCAACGTGATATTTCGGTTCGTGTGCTCTTTTTGGAGGCCAGCAACGCGGCACTGGTCAAACGCTTCGAATCCGTTCGCCGGCCGCATCCGCTCCAGGGAGACGGCACGGTCTTAGAGGGGATTGAGCGTGAGCGTCAGGAACTTTTGAGCCTCCGCGAGAGCGCAGACATCGTCTTCGACACTTCAGAGACAAACGTGCACCAACTCACCAATCGGGTGGCAGAGGCGTTCTCAACCACCTCGGATGAACTTCGACTGAACGTCATGAGCTTTGGTTTCAAGTACGGCCTGCCGCCAGATGCCGACATAGTGCTCGATGCTCGCTTCATCCCAAACCCGCACTGGGAGGCTGCCCTGAGAAGCAGCACCGGCGAAGATGACTCGGTTTCTGAGTTTGTGCTGTCGCAGCCTGGGGTTAGCCAGTTCTTGGACAACTACGTTGCCGCACTGCAAGAGGTGCTGCGCGGGTACGTCAGAGAAAACAAGCGGTTTGCAACCATTGCTATTGGCTGCACCGGTGGTAAGCACCGATCGGTGGCACTGTCGAGAGAGATAGCTCGTCGGCTCGGGGGAGAGCAGAACCTCTCGGTGAAGATTCGCCATCGTGATCTGGGGAGGGAATAGGCATGGCGCTAACAGCCGAAATCAAAGATGAATTGGCTCGCACTCCGGCCGGAAATGCTCTGGTGCGTGCTGCCGAGCTGGCAACCATTCTGCGTTTTAGCGGCGGTCTGCACCTTATTTCTGGGCGCATCGCCATCGAGGTGGAGCTTGATTCGCCGACAATCGCCCGTCGCATTGCAAAGTCGATAGCCGAGCTCTACGGCATACGGGCAGAGCTCAGCGTCATCCAGGCTGGCGGACTGCGCAGGACCAGCGGCTACCAGATTCGGGTGCTGCAGGAGGGGGAGCTGCTAGCTCGCCAGACCGGCTTGATTGACAACCGTGGCCGCCCGGTGCGCGGATTGCCGGCCACAATCGTTTCTTCAACCCTGGATGAAGCCAGGGCCGTGTTGCGTGGGGCATTCCTAGCCCACGGAACACTCACAGACCCTGGGCGATCCACCTCGCTCGAGATTACCGCTCCCGGTAATGAGTCGGCCATGGCGCTGGTAGGTGTCGCGAGGCGTCTGGGAGTGAGCGCCAAGGCGCGCGAGGTTCGCAACGTTTACCGAGTTGTGGTTCGGGACGGCGAAGGCATTACCGACCTACTGCGCGAAATGGGTCTGGTCGACCAGCTGCAGAAATGGGAGGAACTTCGTTCCAGGCGCGAGGTAAGGGGCGTCGCAAACAGGCTTGCTAACTTCGATGATGCAAACCTGCGCCGCAGCGCTCAGGCCGCAGTTGCCGCCAGCGCCAAGGTGCAACGAGCGCTTGAAATCCTGGGCGATGAAGCTCCGGATCACCTCAAGTACGCCGGTCAGCTCCGCCTGACCCATAAGGATGCGTCTCTTGACGAACTTGGCAGACTGGCCGATCCACCGATGACCAAAGATGCGGTTGCTGGTCGAATTCGCAGGCTTCTCTCTACGGCTGATCGAAGGGCGAGGGAGCTTGGTATTCCAGACACCGAATCCGCCATTTCGGACCTACTTGAGGAATAAAAAGCCCTGATTTTTCTTGAAACATAATGTAGAAAGCGAGATAAAAATGACCTACACACTTCCAGATCTGAGCTACGACTACTCCGCGCTAGAGCCACACATTTCGGCACGCATCATGGAGCTACACCACTCCAAGCACCACCAGGCTTATGTGACCGGAGCCAATGCCGCTCTGGACGCAATGGCGGAGGCGCGCGTCAACGATAACTTCGCGACCCTACCGAAGCTGCAGAAGGACCTCGCGTTCAACCTTGGTGGTCACGTAAACCACTCAATCTTC
>JALQVB010000112.1:2005-2605 GCA_023260495.1 Aquiluna sp. | reverse complement strand
GGACACCACTGGAGGCCAGCGGGTGACCCATCGCGATTGCCCCACCCCACGGATTTACCCTCGGGTCATCATCTGCCAGTCCAAAGTGATCTAGGAAGCTCAGCACCTGAATCGCAAAAGCTTCGTTGATCTCGATCAGGCCGATGTCAGATAGCGATAGCCCAGCCTTTTCCAGCGCCTTCTCGGTTGCTGGAATGGGACCGATGCCCATCAGCTCCGGCTCAACACCAGCAAAGGCGAATGACACCATCTTCATCTTGGGCTTCAGGCCGTACTTCTTGACTGCATCCTCACCGGCAATCAGCGACATGGTTGCCCCATCGGTAAGCGGTGAGGCATTACCAGCAGTCACCTTGCCGTGCGGGCGAAACGGAGTCTTGAGATCTTTCATTCCCTCCAGAGTGGATTCTGGGCGAAGCAGCTCGTCCTGAGTGACCAAGTTCCACCCCTCGGGGCCACCAGCCGAGACTGGAATTAGGTCGCGTTGAATCTTGCCGTCCTGATATGCCTTGGCCGCCTTCTGCTGGCTCGCCACGGCGTAAGCATCGCTGCGCTCCTTTGTCAGGTGCGGGAAGCGGTCATGAATCTTCTCGGCAGTGA
>JALQVB010000112.1:0-1995 GCA_023260495.1 Aquiluna sp. | reverse complement strand
CGCGGGTTGGGGTCCATGCCCTCACCCATCGGGTGATGGCCCATGTGCTCCACTCCACCAGCCAGCGCAACGTCGTAGGCTCCGATGCCAATTGCGCTGGCCGTTGTGGTGACGCTGGTCATCGCGCCTGCGCACCAGCGGTCGATTGAGTAGCCAGGCACGGTGATCGGCAAGCCAGCCAGGATGCTGGCAGATCTTCCAATCTGCATGCCCTGGTCACCGGTCTGAGTGGCTGCGGCTATTGCAACATCGTCAATGGCGTCGTGCGGAACCTCCTGGTTGCGCTCGAGCAGGCCAATCATGGCTTTCACCACCAAGTCATCAGCTCGGGTGTTCCAGAAGACTCCCTTTTCGCCAGCTTTGCCGAATGGGGTCCTTACTCCATCGATGAAGTAAACATCTTGGGTTTTCATCTAGCTCCTCACTAGCTGCTGGCGGCCAGCCTGGCGCTCAGCCTCGTCCTTGGCCAAAGTGGTGCGAACCAACTCTGGGGATAGCAGGAAGGCATCAACCAGCGACTCAACGTGCGGCCGCAGTCGCGGTAGCAGGCGCGAGTCGATGTATTCGGTAATCGCCTCGGCCCTTGCCCCCGAGAGTCGGCCGTTGATCAGGTACCAGTCCAGATTGTCCTCAAGCAGAGTGAAGCCGTAGAGGTCACGCAGCCAGGTCAGGATGGTCCTTGACTGCTCGTCTTGAATTGTCTTGAGCGCCGAGGTGAAGGCCTCCCACATAATCAGCTCGGCGTGAGCGCGGCCAGCCTTAATCAAGTCGTTTTGGTAGCGGTTGAACAGCTCTGCCTGCTTTTGCTTGTCCTTGCCGGCAGCCTTGAGCTTGTTGGCGACCGAGGCGACCATGGTGTGGACGCGATCAGTGAGCAGCTGGTGCTGGTGCTCTTCTTCTTTCACAAAACCAACAGAGCGAGCGGTGGAACCGAAGTCGACTATGGACTGAGCTAGGCCGCGCAATCCGCCACGGTTGACCGCTGCCTCGGTGGCCTGGCCAGCCAGATACTTGGCCATGTCGCCAAAGTCAGGTGACTTGAAGGCTTTTGCATAGTCGGCCAGCAGGCGCTTGGCTACAAGCTGCAGCATGACGTTGTTGTCTCCCTCAAAGGTGACATAGACGTCAAGGTCGGCACGCAGCCCAGTTAGCCGGTGCTCCGCCATGAATCCCTGGCCGCCGCAAGCCTCGCGACACTGCTGGATTGTGTCTAGGGCATACCAGGTGCTCAGTGCCTTGCCGGCAGCAGAAACAGTTTCCAAGTCGCTTCGGGTTTCCTCGGTGTCGTTCTCACCGGTGAAGACCACGTGGAACTGCTCCAGCATTTCCTGGTGAGCAAAGATCTGAGCGTAGGTGCGAGCAATCAGTGGAATGAGCCTGCGCTGGTGGCGGCCGTAATCCATCAGCGTTACCTCCTGGCCATCGTGGCCTGGGAACTGCTTGCGAGCTAGCCCGTAGCGAACAGCGATGTCTAACGCTAGCTTCTGCGCGTTGGTGACCGCACCGGTGAGCGACACTCGGCCCTGCACCAGGGCGCCAAGCTGCGTGAAGAACCTGCGACCTGGGGCCTCGATCTCGGATGAGTAGGTGCCGTCTGCCGCCACGTCTGCATAACGGTTCAGCAGGTTGGCCCTGGGGATGCGCACCTCGTTGAAGAACAGCCTGCCGTTATCGATGCCGTTCAGACCGCCCTTCAGGCCGTCATCCTGTGAGCCGACGCCCGGCAGCAACTTGCCACGCTTGCGAATCGGCACGTAGAAGGCGTGCACACCGTGGTGCTCACCCTGGGTGTAGAGCTGGGCGAATACCACAGCTGCTTCACCGTGCAGGGCAGCGTTACCGAGGTAGTCCTTGTAGCTATGCCGGTCCGGGGTGTGAATAACAAACTCTTCGGTTGCCGGGTCATAGGTGGCAGTGGTACCAATCGATGCCACGTCGGAGCCGTGACCGGTCTCGGTCATGGCAAAGACGCCTGGCGTCTCAAGGTTGGTTGCT
>JALQVB010000111.1 GCA_023260495.1 Aquiluna sp. | reverse complement strand
TCTATGCCAAGGGAAATACCAACGGCGGGAGTGTCGGTGCCGGCCCATCGACCAACCATCTCGTCATAGCGTCCGCCACCACCAACTGAATAGGAAACCTCCGGGTGTTCTATTTCAAAAATAGCTCCGGTGTAGTAGCCCATTCCCCGAACCAGGGTCGGATCAAAGCGCAGTCGTTTTGCAAGCGGCCCAAGCTGCGCCGTCCAAGCCAAAATCTCTGGCATCGCGGCGGACGGTGCTGCTTTCAGCCAGCCCCTGGCCGCCTGCGAAGCCTGCTGTCCAACAAGCGCCTCTAGTTCGGCAACCACTCCATCGACGCCAATCTTGTCTAGCTTGTCGATTGCAATGAGCGCCTTATCCAGGTGGTCCTGTAAGCCCAACTCGACCATAGTGCCGGTGAGCAGCCGCCGGTCATTGATTCGAATAGTTGCGCCTGAAAGACCGATTGCATCCAGCGCGGCCAGCGAGGCGGAGATCAGCTCCAACTCAGCCAGCTCGGTGGCGTCGCCGATGATGTCAATGTCACACTGTAGAAATTGCCGGTAGCGACCCTTCTGCGGCCGCTCGGCTCGCCACACTGGGCCAATCTGGATTGCCTTTAGCACCCTCGGCAGTTTCGCCTGGTTGCTGGCGAAGTAGCGGGTGAGCGGAACCGTGAGGTCAAAGCGCAGGCCCAGGTCGGCCAGCTCCTCACCGGCTTCTAAAGCCCGCTCAAAGTCTTCACCGCGCTTTTGCACCTTGAAGACCAGCTTTTCGTTGTCGCCGCCCTGGCCTGATGTGAGACGGGCCAACTCCTCAAGGGCAGGCGTCTCGATTTCCTGAAAACCCCGGGACTGATAGGTGTCCCGAATGACAGAAAGCACCGATTCCCGAGCCTCTTTTTCGGCTGGGAGAAGGTCGCGCATTCCGCGGGGTGGAGTCACTGGCACCTGACAAGTTTGGCACAACCAGGAAATAAAGCACGGGAACTGCCTGTTGCTACTATTGTTAGACCTCGTCCCATAAGGGGGTTCGAATGTTGATGCCAGTCAACAAAAGTGCCGAAGCTTTGTCGAAGCCCCGGCGCGGTCGACCTGTGACTACTGACCCAAATGCGGTTGGCCTCACTGCCCTGAGGCTTTTCACCGAGCATGGCATCGATCAAGTCACCATGGATGATGTGGCGCGGGCATCTGATATTTCACGCTCCAACCTCTTCCGCATTTTTCCATCGAAGGCTGCGGTGGTCTGGGGCGGCATGCATGAGTTCAACGTTGAGCTGGAGCGCAGACTGAAGGAAAGTCCCGAGACTGATCCGATAAAGCTGTTGCACACCTCTTGGGTGGAGGCGATGCATTTGCTTGATGACTCACTGGAGACCGTTCGACTGCGACTCAAGCTAATCGCCTCGTCACCAGAAATTTATGGCTGGGGCCACGGCCAGCTGGAAGAGGCGCGGGGGGTGATTGAGCGCGCTTTAGCAAAGCTGCCTGGCAGTCCGATGCGCCCGCGCATGGTTTCCTCCGCGCTCATCTCGGTTTCGATGTCCATTTTGATGTGGTGGGCTGAGAACGAAGATGATCGGACTCCGTCGCAGGTACTAGACGATGGCTTTCAGGAGTTCGAAAGAATTTTTAGCCGCGGCTAATCGGCAAACCCAACGACACCGGCATCAGTCTCATCGGAGAGCTCGCTGGCCCTTATTTCCACTTGAAGCTCGCGCGTTGCCTCCCGCAGGGCGCGCTCGGGATCTAGTCCAACGCTTCTAGCGCTTGCAACTATCGCGAGCAACAGCTTGCCTAGATCAGCCTCTGATTCCATCGGCACCACTGGCTCTTCGAGGGGCTCCAAAATATTTGCCTTCTCGGCCTTGCCCATAACCTTGCTGGCAAGCGCCAAGGCTGGCATCGCCTGCGGCACACCATCCAGAATTGAGGTGCGACCGGGTTTTTCGCGCTTCTTGTGAGCGTCCCAGTTTTGCATCACATCATCGCCGTTTTCAGCGGCATATCGCTTCTGCTCCTCGTCGGTGCCAAAAACATGCGGATGTCGAGAGCGCATTTTTTGCTCCATAAACTCCGCCACATCCTCCAGATCAAAGGGCTCCCCGAGAGTCCCCTCGCTGGCCAAATCTGAGTGGAAGATAACTTGATAGAGAACATCGCCGAGCTCCTCAAGGACCTCGTCTCTATCGCCCGATTCGAGGGCTTCAATCAGCTCGTAGGTTTCTTCAAGAAGGTATTGAACCAGGCTCGCGTGGGTCTGCTCCGCATCCCATGGGCAGCCACCTGGGGCTCTAAGCTGATGGGCCGTTTGAATCAGACTTGTTAGCTTCTGCACCGATCACCTCGAGTTTCTCAAATAGCGCTGACACCCAGTTAATCACCTGTTCGTCGTGAATTGCCTCGCCATCCTCGGCTTTCGGAATATTCAGGGTAAGTAGCTTTGCAGTCTTCAAATAACGGACGCCGCTGAGCGAGTGGCTCAGCTCCACCAGCTGGGCATCGGTCAGATCAACAGGAGAGACCCTTGCCTGCATGCCAAGTAGGTTCACGTCAGTGAGGCCCAGTCGATTTGCCCGTTGGCGGAGCCGGGTGATGGCAAACAGGTTCGCCACCGACTGTGGAGGCTTTCCGTAGCGATCAGCGAGTTCTTCGAAGATTGCCTGCAGGTTAGCTTCGGTTCCCTTGGCAGAAGACTCTGCCGATAGCTTGTGATAG
>JALQVB010000110.1 GCA_023260495.1 Aquiluna sp. | reverse complement strand
CCCGATGCCACTGATTGTCGGCAAGGTCGGCATCAACCCCGATGAGGCCATGGCACTTTTGGCTCAGCACCGCATCGAGAAGCTCCCGCTGGTAGATGGCGAGGGGAGACTCAAGGGCCTGATTACGGTCAAGGACTTTGATAAGAGCGAGAAGTATCCGAATTCTTCTAAGGACGGCGCGGGCCGGCTCCTGGTTGGCGCTGCAGTTGGTGTTGGGCCAGATGCCTGGGAGCGATCCATGGCCCTGGTCGAGGCCGGTGTTGACATGTTGGTTGTAGACACCGCGCACGGCCACAACTCGGCTGTGCTAGAGATGATCAAGCGCTTGAAGAGCGAGCCCTTTGCCAAGAACGTAGATATCGTTGGCGGCAACATTGCCACCACCGAGGGCGCCAGGGCAATTGTTGAGGCTGGAGCCGACGGCGTGAAGGTTGGAGTTGGCCCTGGCTCGATTTGCACAACTCGCGTGGTTGCTGGCGTTGGCGTGCCACAGGTGACGGCTGTGCACCTGGCCGCCCTGGCTGCCAGAGAGGCTGGCGTGCCGGTCATCGCAGACGGCGGACTGCAGTATTCGGGAGATATTCCAAAGGCGCTGGTCGCCGGAGCCAACTCGGTGATGCTCGGATCGCTACTAGCCGGCACCGATGAGGCTCCCGGAGACATTACCTATGTAGGCGGCAAGCAGTTTAAGACTTACCGCGGCATGGGCTCGCTCGGTGCCATGCAGTCGCGTGGCCAGGCCAAGTCCTACTCCAAGGACCGCTACTTCCAGGACGATGTATTGCGCGAAGACAAGTTGGTGCCGGAGGGCATTGAGGGACGGGTTCCCTACCGCGGCACCGTGGCGTCGGTTGTGCACCAGCTGGTTGGTGGCCTACGCGCATCAATGGGCTATGTCGGCGCTGGCAGCATCGAAGAACTTCAGCAAAAGGGCAAATTCGTTCGAATCACTGCTGCAGGCCTCAGGGAGTCGCACCCGCACGATATTCAGATGACCATCGAGGCCCCGAACTACGGCACTCGTTAGGAGGCCAATAAATGTCAGACATCAATATCGGTAAGGCCAAGTCTGCCCGTCGCGGCTTCGCCTTTGACGACATTGCGGTCGTGCCAACCAGGCGCACCCGCGACCCAGAGGATGTTTCAACCAGCTGGTCGATTGACGCCTACCGCTTCGACCTCCCTATCGTTGCCGCACCTATGGATTCGGCCATGAGCCCCGCCACCGCCATTGCCTTGGGCAAGATGGGGGGATTGGGTGTCTTGGATCTCGAGGGCTTGTGGACCCGTTACGAGGACCCGACTCAGCAGCTGGCCGAGATTGCAAATGCCAAAGATGAGGACGCAACGGCTGTTCTGCAGCGTGTTTATGCAAAACCTATTCAGCCAGAGCTAATCACCGCCAGGCTCAAGGAGATTCGTGATGCCGGCGTGACCGTGGCGGGTTCACTATCGCCGCAGCGCACGGCGGAGTTTTCTGACATCGTGCTCAAGGCCGGCGTTGACATGTTTGTCATTCGCGGCACCACCGTAAGCGCCGAACACGTTTCCAAGAATGTCGAGCCGCTGAATCTAAAGGATTTCATCTACCAGCTGGATGTGCCCGTGATTGTCGGCGGCGCCGCTACCTACAGCGCCGCGCTGCACCTGATGCGCACCGGTGCTGCAGGTGTGCTGGTTGGTTTTGGCGGTGGCGCTGCTAGTGCCACCCGAAATGTTCTTGGCATCCACGCCCCAATGGCAACCGCGGTTGCCGATGTTGCCGCCGCTAGACGTGACTACCTAGATGAGTCCGGTGGTCGCTATGTGCATGTAATCGCAGATGGCGGCCTTGGCACCAGTGGAGATATCGTCAAGGCCATTGCATGCGGTGCCGATGCCGTGATGCTGGGAACCATCCTGGCTCGCGCCGGCGAGGCTCCTGGCCAGGGTTGGCACTGGGGTCCAGAGGCTGTAAACGCCTCCCTTCCTCGTGGCTCTCGGGTTTGGGTTGGCTCTCACGCACCTCTAGAGAACATTCTTCTGGGGCCGGCAGATTCTGCCGATGGCACCGCCAACATAATGGGCGCGCTAAAGCGCTCAATGGCCACCACCGGTTATCTCGAGCTCAAAGAGTTCCAGCGCGTCGATGTAGTGGTCAACGAATACTAGAAATATGACTCCAACCTTCTTCGAGGTAGCACGCCGGCCGAAGTGGATTGGCGGTTTGCTCCTTGCCTTTTTGGTGGCGGCTCTTTTTGCCGGCTTAATGCAGTGGCAGCTGTCCAGAACTTTCGTTGAGGTGGGCATTGCAGAAGAAGTGCAGCAGCCCAGGCCTCTGGCAGAGTTTGCAAGCCCAGGGTTGATAAACCCAAACTCCTATGACCGACTTGCAACTACCACCGTGGTTTTGGATCCAGCAAACGTGTTTGTGGTGTCCGACCGGCTTCAGCTGCAATCGGACCAGCTGGTTCCTGGCTACTGGTTGATTGCAAATTCCTTTGAGGTCAAAACAGGTGCATCGCTGACACTGGCACTCGCATTTGCCACTGAACCTGAAGGCCTCAAGCTTGACTTACCCGAGGGTGAAGTTGAGATCACCGGGTACATTCAGCCCAGCGACCCGGTTACCGATGGTGGCGATTACCTGGGGTCAGTCTCGCTGGCTCAACTAATGAATATTTACTTTGATGAGCCGACCCCGAGCTATCCCATCTACCTCATCGTGCAGGAAGGCATTGATCTTCCCGCCGACAAGATTTCAATTGGAGTGCGACAGGCTGAG
>JALQVB010000010.1 GCA_023260495.1 Aquiluna sp. | reverse complement strand
CCTCTTTTGCTTCCAGCGCATCGCTGTACGAAGTTGGCTTCAATCACTTCTTCAAGGGCCACGACCACCCGGACGGTGCCGATCAAATCTTCATTCAGGGTCACGCCTCCCCCGGCCCCTACGCCAGGGCCTTCTTGGAGGGCAGGCTCTCCGAGGCTGACATGGACAGCTTCCGCCAGGAGAAAAGCGGGCCGGGACGAGGCATGCCCTCCTACCCGCACCCGAGGCTGATGCCAGATTTCTGGCAGTTCCCAACCGTGTCTATGGGTCTTGGCCCAATCAACGCCATCTATCAGGCCCAGTTCAACCGCTACCTCTCGGCTCGCGGCTTCAAGGACACCTCAAATCAACACGTTTGGGCATTCCTTGGCGACGGCGAGCTCGACGAGGTCGAATCGCGTGGTGCGCTTCAGCTGGCCGCGAATGACGGCCTAGACAACTTGACCTTTGTGGTGAATGCAAACCTGCAGCGCCTAGACGGCCCGGTGCGCGGAAACGGCAAGATCATTCAGGAGCTCGAGAGTTTCTTCCGAGGCGCCGGCTGGAATGTGATCAAGGTAATTTGGGGTCGCGAATGGGACCACCTGCTGGCAGCCGATCATGACGGCGCGCTGGTGGACCTTATGAACAAGACCCCGGATGGCGATTTCCAGACCTACAAGACCGAGGACGGCGCCTTTGTTCGTGAAAACTTCTTTGGACGCGACCCTAGGACGCTTCAGCTGGTCTCCAGCATGTCCGATGCCGACATCTGGTCGCTAAAGCGCGGTGGTCACGACTACCGCAAGATTTACGCTGCATACCAGGCTGCTATGAACCACAAGGGCCAGCCGACCGTGATCATCGCGAAGACCATCAAGGGTTACGGCCTCGGCAAGAGCTTCGAGGGTCGAAATGCCACCCACCAGATGAAGAAGCTCAAGATTGATGACCTGAAGCAGTTCCGCGATGAGATGCGGGTTCCAATCACCGATGCCCAGCTTGAGGCCGATCCTTATCAGCCGCCCTACTACAAGCCCAGCGACGATGCACCGGAGCTTCAGTACCTGCACGAGAGGCGTCGCGCACTCGGCGGATACCTGCCTGAAAGACGCAGCAAGTATGTGGACTTCAAGCTGCCCGAGGAGAGTGCCTATGCCATTCCTCGCAAGGGTTCAGGCAACCAAGAAGTTGCCACGACCATGGCCTTTGTGCGCATGCTCAAAGACATCCTCAAGTCCGAGGGAACCGGAGAGCGCGTGCAGATCGTTATTCCAGACGAGGCGCGCACCTTCGGAATGGATGCCTACTTCCCGACCGCGATGATCTACAACCCACATGGGCAGAAGTACATTTCGGTAGACCGAGAGCTGCTGCTGAAGTACAAGGAAAGCGAGTCCGGTCAGATTCTGCACACCGGAATCAACGAGGCCGGCTCGGTAGCCGCCTTCACGGCCTCTGGTTCTTCCTACTCGACTCACGGTCAGCCAATCATTCCGATTTACATCTTCTACTCGATGTTTGGATTCCAGCGAACCGCCGACGCGCTATGGCTAGCGGGTGACCAGATGGTTCGCGGGTTCCTAATTGGGGCTACCGCCGGTCGCACGACCCTAACCGGAGAGGGTCTGCAGCACGCAGACGGCCACTCGCCGGTCATAGCCAGCACCAACCCCGCAATGGTGGCCTACGACCCTGCCTACGGCTATGAAATTGCACACATCGTGCGAAGTGGTTTTGAGCGCATGTATGGCGGCAAGCACGAAGACCCGAACGTGATGTACTACCTCACTGTTTACAACGAGCCCATGCACCAACCGGCGGAGCCCGAGAATGTCGATGTAGATGGCATAGTCCGAGGCATCCACAAGATCAGCGCTAACCCAAACAGCGGCATCAAGGCCCAGATTCTGGCCTCTGGTGTTGCCGTGCCTTGGGCCTACGAGGCGCAGAGCTTGCTGGCCGAATGGGGAGTTTCGGCTGACATTTGGTCGGTCACCAGCTGGGGGGAGCTGCGTCGCGATGGCCTAAGGAGCAACGAGCAGAAGTTCCTGTATCCAAATCAGGATGCGCCGATGCCATACGTCACCCAGAAGCTTGCTGATGCCGAGGGCCCATTCCTTGGCGTGAGCGACTTCGAGCACGCACTGCCCGACATGATTCGGCAGTGGGTGCCCGGCGACTACGCCACTCTGGGTGCAGACGGCTTTGGCTTCTCGGACACCAGACCGGCCGCAAGGCGCTTCTTTAAGATTGATGGTCCCTCCATCGCCGTTAGAGTCCTTGAGCAACTCGCACACCAAGGCAAGCTAGACGCCAGCCTCCCGCAGCAAGCTATTGATCGCTACCAGCTGCACGATGTTAGGGCGGGCACCAGTGGATCGGCCGGTGGTGACGCCTAAACATCTGCCTTGGCTTAAATCAATTGCCGGCGACCTGGCGACTGCCACCCTCGCACGGTTGGAGCAGACCCTGCCGTGGTATTCGCAAATGCCACCAGCCCGACGGGCAGCGGTTGGGTCCGTTGCTCAAAGCGGCATAACCAGCTTCATTCAGTGGTACGAAGACCCCAATTCTCAACCCTGGGTCGCTGCAGACGTATTTGCCAGTGCACCAAGGGAGCTGCTGCGTTCCATTTCCCTGCAAGAGACACTGCAGTTGATTCGAGTTGTGGTGGAGATTGTTGAGGAACGGGTCGTCGCTGAGCACCCGGAACTGCGCGAGGCAGTGCTGCGCTACTCCAGAGACATCGCCTTTAGCTCTGCCGATGTCTACGCTCGAGCGGCTGAAGCTCGTGGGCTTTGGGATGCCAGGCTTGAGGCGCTCGTTGTTGACAGCATAATTTCCGGTGAAACGTCTCAGGAGATAAATTCGCGAGTCGCGGCCCTCGGCTGGCGAGCCGATGGGCAGGTCGCCGTTTTGCTCGGCGCTACGCCTGAAAACCCAGACCCAGATGCCATGCGGAAGCTAGCGCGCAAGTCTGGCGGCGACGTACTGCTGGGAATCCAAGGGCGACGCCAGGTTGCGGTAATAGGGCTGGAGCACCCCAGCGATACCCCCGATAAAGACATCGCGAGGATTGCAGCAGCACTGGCAGAGAGTTTTGGAAACACGTATCTGGTACTGGGGCCCACCGTGGTAACCGTTTCTGAGGCGCCGAGGAGTGCCCGGGCCGCCCTTTCTGCGAACGTAGTAGCCGCAAGCGCCACAAATCTTTCCAGACCATTTAGGGCCGACGACCTCTTGCCAGAGCGAGCTCTCGCAGGCGATTCGTTAGCTAAGCAGACCCTAGTTGATGATTATTACCTCCCGCTGGCCAATCACTCCCCCGAACTGCTCACCACCCTCCGTCGCTATCTAGAGCACGGCGGATCGCTAGAAGCCACTGCTAAGTCACTGTTCGTGCATGCAAACACCGTGCGCTACAGGCTGAAGCGAATTCAAGAGGCCATCGGAGTTGATTGCACCCTCCCGCGCACAGCATTCGTCATGCAGGTCGCCATGAACATCGGCCTCGTCCAAGATGCCGAGAACGGAATTAGGAGATAAACATGTTGGTTTTTGCCGCCCCCGGCCAGGGGTCACAGTCGCAAGGTTTCCTAGCGCCGTGGATAGAAGCTTCTCCGGGCCTAGCAAACCGTTTGGCCGCGCTGTCTGAGGCTTGCGACAGGGACCTAATTCAGCTGGGAACCGCTGCCGATGAGGACACCATTCGTCAGACCGACAACGCACAACGTCTCATCGTTGGGTCCGCCATAGCAATTTACCGGGAGTTCTTTCAAGGCCAGGCTCAGGCCGCAGTCGGTCACTCAGTCGGCGAGTTTGCTGCGGCTGCCATCGCAGGAATCATCAGCGATGAGGACGCCATGCGTCTAGTTTCAGTGCGTGCTGATGCGATGGCGAAGGCTGCGGCTCTGCAGGCCACGACCATGGCCGCGATTTTGGGAGGCGAGCCGAGTGAAGTTGAAGCTAAGATCGCTGCAAGCGGTCTTTACTCCGCCAACTTCAACGGTGCGGGACAGTTGGTCGCGGCTGGTTCCAAGGAAAACATGGCCAATCTTGTTGCGAACCCACCAGAAAAGGCTCGAGTCATCGAGCTCAAAGTTGCTGGAGCCTTTCACACTCCCTACATGGCCCCGGCAGTCGAAGAGCTTGCGGAAGCGGCGGCAGGAGTAGTTGCTAGCGATCCAGAAATTCCAATCTGGACCAATTTTGATGGCTCCCGTGTTGATTCCGGCTCAACCTTCCTGGAGCACATTATTGCCCAGACTGCCCGCCCCGTTCGGTGGGACCTGTGCATGGAGCAACTTTCCAATGAAACCGCCAAAGTTGTGGAACTTCCTCCGGCGGGTGCCCTGGCGGGACTAATCAAGCGCGGCGCACCCGGCGCCAGTGCACTAGCCTTGAAAAATCTTGAAGACGTAGCAAAGGTGGATTCACTTTGAAGCAGTTGAAGCAGACCGAGCAGATCAAGTTCTCCCGAATCTACGCGCTGGGAGCTGCTCGCGGCGATCTGGCAGTCACAAACGATGAGATTGCCGGTCCAATCGACTCCTCCGACGAGTGGATCCGTCAGCGCACCGGAATCATCACTCGGAAGCGCGCTAGCGCCGATCGAAGCCTGATGGATATGGCAATCGAAGCCAGCAATGAGGCAATCGGTAAAGCTGGCATTGATGCAAGTGAAATCGGCGCTGTAATTCTTGCCACCATCTCCTTTCCCTACCAAACCCCGTCCGGCGCATCACTTCTTGCCGAATCAGTAGGCGCTCACGGCGCCGCCGCTTACGACATTTCTGCAGCCTGTGCCGGCTACTGCTATGGCATCGCCCAGGCAGATTCCCTCGTTCGCTCAGGAGTCGCCAAGTACGTGCTGGTCGTGGGTGGTGAAAAGCTCAGCGATTTTGTCGAGCCAACCGACCGCTCCATAAGCTTCCTGCTGGGCGATGGTGCCGGCGCTGCAATTGTTGGCCCATCCGATCACCCTGGCATTTCCAAGACCGTCTGGGGTTCTGATGGCTCGAACTGGGACAAGGTTGGCATGACCGGTTCTCTGATTGACTTCCGCGACGGCAAAACTTCCTGGCCAACGCTGGTTCAGGAGGGGCAGTCTGTTTTCCGCTGGGCAGTATGGGAGATGGCGAAGGTCGCCAAGGAGGCTTTGGCAGCGGCCGGTCTCGAGCCAGAGGATCTAAGTGCCCTCGTGACCCACCAGGCAAACACGCGAATTATCGACGAGCTCGCGAAGCAGCTCAACATACCTGAATCGGTTGTGGTGGCTCGGGATATCGTTGACACTGGCAACACTTCAGCGGCGAGCATCCCACTAGCCATGCATCGGCTACTTGCCGAGGGGCAGGTGAAATCCGGCGGTTACGCGCTTGAAATAGGTTTCGGCGCGGGGCTCGCATATGCCGCTCAAGTTGTAGAACTCCCATAAAATGAACCGAACACAATCCAGATAATTAGGAGAAAATCATGGCTCTATCTTCACAGGATGTACTAGCAGGCCTAGCCGAGCTGGTAAATGACGAGACCGGAATTGCGGCTGACGCAGTGCAGATGGAGAAGTCCTTCACTGACGACCTAGACATCGACTCAATCTCGATGATGACCATCGTGGTAAACGCCGAGGACAAGTTTGGCGTGAAGATTCCAGATGAGAAGGTCAAGGACCTGATTACCGTAGCTGACGCCGTCAACTTCATCACCGAGAACCAGGCCTAATAAGCATGCGCAGAGTCGTCGTCACCGGCATTGGGGCTACCACCCCCCTCGGTGGCGACGCTCTGTCAAGCTGGCAGGCACTACTTGACGGCAAGAGTGGAATAGCCAGCCTCACTGATGACTGGATTGAAAAGTACGAAATTCCAGTGACCTTTGCCGGCAAGGCAAAGGTAGCGGCGCTTGAAGTGCTCACGCCGCAAGAGGCAAAGCGCTTAGACCCGTCCTCGCAGTTCGCTCTCATCTCTGCGCGAGAGGCATGGAAGGACGCTGGCGAACCCGAGGTTGCGCCTGAACGACTGGCAGTCGACTTTGCAACCGGGATCGGTGGCGTGTGGACTCTGCTCGACGCTTTCGACACCCTGAAGGAACGCGGTCCACGCCGAGTGCTACCAATGACCGTGCCAATGCTGATGCCAAATGGTCCAGCAGCCGCAATCGGTATGGACCTAGGAGCCCGCGCTGGTGTTCGCACCGCAGTTTCGGCCTGCGCATCGGGCAATGAATCAATTGCCAACGGCTTCCGCCGCATCCAACTTGGAGAGGCTGATGTGGTCGTTGCTGGTGGCGCTGAGGCGGCCATCCACCCGCTTCCGATTGCCGCATTCGCCGCAATGCACGCCCTTTCCAAGCGAAATGACGAACCAGCACGAGCATCCCGACCATACGACGTTGATCGTGACGGCTTCGTGATGGGCGAGGGAGCAGGAGCGCTTGTGCTCGAGGAGTACGAATCGGCGAAGGCTCGCGGGGCAAAGATTTACTGTGAGATTGTTGGCGGTGCCGTAACAAGCGACGCCTACCACATCACCGCTCCAGATCCAGAGGGATCAGGTGCGGCGAGAGCCGTGCTAGCAGCCCTAGAAATGGCAGGAGCAACGCCTTCAGATGTTGAGCACGTCAATGCTCACGCAACCTCAACTCCAGTGGGCGACATTGCCGAATACACCGCATTGAAGCGAGTCTTTGGTGACCACACGGACTCCCTAGTCGTCACTGCGACCAAGAGCGCAACTGGCCACCTATTGGGTGGCGCTGGCGCAGTCGAAGCCATCTTCACGCTGCTGGCCCTCAAAGAACAGATGAGCCCCGGTACCATCAACCTAGATAACCAAGACCCCGAGATCCCTCTGAACGTGCCGGCCAAGCCAACTCCGCTTTCCCGACACGACGCAATCGCTATCTCGAACAGCTTTGGATTCGGTGGCCACAACGCCGTTCTGGCTTTCCGCAACGTCTAAACGGCTCTGGGCAGCTGATCTAAATTCACCAGCCCTCTTCTGAGCGGCTCAAGCAAATCCATCCACAGCTGACCCTGCTCCAACCGAATCAGCCTTTGGAATTCCTGCATGTTGCCTGCAGCCAAGGCGATCAGGCGCTCAATCTGGCCTGCGCGAATTACCACCTCCCCCGCCCCATCCAGGGCCACGCGCTTGAGCCCTAGACCAGAGTGAAACATGAAGAGACTCGACTCTGTATCTTGATGCAAGATTTCGAGTTGCCATGACAAATTTGGATAACCGCACCGCAAGGGTGGAGGCGTCAGTTAGGTCGACACTTGCTGAGAACCTGAGTTGAAAACTGCCCGGAACGGCGGGTTGGGTGAACCACCTAGGAGCATGCAGATAAGGAGCGAGTAGCTTGTCTATCTCGCCCAATTGGTCGCTCGCTGCGGCCAGCACCCAGATTTCTGCCTTGGACAGAATCTCCTCCAATCCAGATTCGACTTCCCCATCGTTCTGAATTGGTTCTCAAAGCTTAGGCAGTTGAGGCTTGCACTGTCAAAGCCGCTTGCGCGAATTTTCCTGGATTCGAATCTCTTCAAGGTCGCGAAGTCGGGCAAGACCGGCGTAGCCGTTGCGCATTCGGAAGTTGCCAGCCAACCTATCTCTGTTGCGATCTAGAAATGCCCAGTAGCCCGCGGTTATCGGACAGGCATCTTCACCAGTGCGCTTCTTGGGGTCGAATTTGCACGAGCCGCAGTGGTTGGTCATGCGATTGATGTATGAGCCACCGGCTGCATAGGGTTTGGTGGACATCTTCCCACCGTCAGCGTAGAGACTCATCCCGATGACGTTTGCTGGCATCACCCAGGGCGTGCCATCAACGAAGGCATCGATGAACCAGTCGTTCATCACAGCAGGATTCCAGCCACGCTGCAGTGCGATGTTTCCCAAGATCATGAGCCGCTGAATGTGATGTGCCCAGCCATTTTCGCTTACTGCGTCGAGTGTCTTAGATAGGCAACGTGCCTCAATGGATGCGGAATCTAGGTCCAGAAGTACCTGCGGTGGGTCCGCTAGTGCTTGAAGCGCATTCTGCTCTGTGTAATCGGGGCCAAATCGCCAGTACAGGTGCCAAACGTAATCTCGCCAGCCAATCACCTGACGGATAAATCCTTCCACGGATTCAATTCGCGCATTGCCATCAAGAAATGCCTGCTCAGCAGCCCTGCTGACTTCAATCGGATCTAGCAGCCCTAAATTCATCGGAACGCTCAGCAGCGAGTGGCTCATCGCCCAATCCCGCTCATCTACAGCATCCTCATAAGGCCCAAACAGATCGAGACGGTAGTCGATGAAATGCTTCAGCGCGGCAAGCGCTTCCTCGCGAGTTGCCGCAAACTTCCTGGGCCCATCAGACCCGAGAAACTTGACACCATCTGCCGCCAGTCGATTCAAATCTGCCCGAACCTCGGCATCAAGGTCATCCTCAACAGGAAGCCAAGGTCCAGGAGGGCCAAGGCCATCCTTTGTCGGGCCGAGTCGATTTTCACTGTCGAAGTTCCAGCGCCCGCCAATCGGACTACCAGAATGCATCAATAAATTCAGTCTTGCTCTTTGCTGGCGATAGAAATCCTCCAGGCGGGTTCTTGCCTTATCTCCGGCGAAAGCAGCAAAATCTGCGAAGGTGCTGGCAAAGCCCCGCTCTTCCCTTACCGCTACACCTAAGAAATCAGTGAGGGCAAGCATTTCTCTACTGGAGGGATGCACCGCTGTTAGCTGGTCCAGATTTAGATCCGCGATGTTCCGATAGCTGTCCAGCTGAACCAGCCTCACTCCAGCATCCCGAGCCCGAGCCCTGATGGCGTAGAGAATCAGGTGGGCTTTTTGACGGTGATAGCTACGCTTGCGAAACTGGTCAACCACCTCCGGCAACAGAATTTCGTCCTCGAGCGCGAAATGAGGACCTAGTTGATCGGCAAATAACAGTTGCAAAGACAAACCACCTATACACTCAAACTAACCATCATGAGCAAGCTTTACTTCCGCTACGGCGCTATGAATTCCGGCAAGAGCACGGCCCTGCTGCAGGCTGCATTCAATTACGAAGAGCGATCCCAGCACGTCTTGCTAGCAAAGCCGGCAATCGACCTCAAAGGAGATCGTTCAATTGTTAGTCGACTAGGCGTGACCCGAGAGGTGGACTTCCTTGTCCGGCCTGAGGATTCGCTGCGCGAGGTCTTTCACGAGAACCGCAAGCGATTCGAGTCAGAGGTGGGAAACAAGATTGCCTGCCTGCTCATTGATGAAAGTCAATTTCTCACCGAGGAGCAGGTTAATCAGGCTCTGGAAATTGCCGTTTTGGATGGGATTCCAGTTCTCGCCTATGGAATCAGAACCGATTTTCAGACAAAGTCTTTCCCCGGTTCCATGCGCCTTCTCGAAATTGCACACAGCCTGGAGGAGCTTAAGACAATCTGCCGCTGTGGCCGAAAAGCCATGTTCAATGGCCGTCTGGTGAACGGCGAATTCACCTTTGACGGCGAACAGGTAGCCATCGATGGCGACAAGGTCTCCTACGAATCGCTGTGTGCCTCTTGCTACCTCGAAAAGAAGCTAAAAAACTAATCACTTCGGCCCATGGTTGGGTCATGGTCACACTTCGGTAACAATCTCCTGTACCTCTCCCTAGTGCTCCAAGTTGGGCTAGCTTGAAAAAGACAAAAGGTCAGTGAGCTGGGGGGTCACGTATCCCACGGCGCTGACTTTCGAAAGGGGAAGTAATGAGAAAACTCTCGGCAATTTCTGCCGCAATGCTTGCCTCCGCTCTTGTTTTGAGCGGCTGTGCAACTTCCAATGACACCGGTTCTACCGCAACCGACACGGGGTCATCCAGCACCAATAGTGACAGCTCATCGAGCAGCACAACTGCAGCCGAAAGTTCGGTACTGGAATCAGTTTTGGCTGCGGGGGCTGTTCGCTGTGGCACTAGAGACGCTCTGCCAGGGTTTGCAGTGTTGCAAGACTCAGGTGAGCACGTTGGTTTCGACTCCGATTTCTGTAGGGCAATTGCCGCTGCCGTATTCGGCGATGCAGACGCCGTAGAGATGGTCGATCTAGAGACCGCGGACCGATTCACGGCTTTGCAGAGTGGTGCAGTTGATGTTCTAGTAAGAAACACAACCTGGACCGCTACCCGCGACGGCGCTGAGGCCGCAACTTTCTTGCACCCTAACTTCTATGACGGTCAGGGAATGATGGTTGCCTCGAACAGCGGCTTTGACTCAATCAGCGACATGAACGGTGCAATTGTCTGTGTTGCTAAGGGAACCACAACCGAGGGCAATGCCGCCCTAGAGTCGTCCCGACTTGGATTGGGTTGGGAAGTGCGCTCCTTCGATGAGACAGACCTCATCCTTGAGGCTTTCATCGCGGGTCAGTGTGATGGCTGGTCTTCCGACGTGAGCCAGCTGACTGGATTCCGCAGTGCTTATCCAGACGGTCCAAATGCGCTCAAGATCCTTCCAGAGGTGTTCTCAAAGGAACCTCTGGCTCCCGCAGTGCTTGATGGTGACACTCAGTGGGCACAAATTGTGAACTGGGCCGTGCTTGCCACAATTCAGGCCGAGGAGTTTGGTATCACCAGCGCTAACGTAGACAGCATTCGCTCGAGTACAGAGGATGTTGGAATTCTTCGTTTCCTGGGCGCTGAGGTGCCAGGTAGCGACGGTTCTGCTGTTCTGGATCCTGGACTAGGACTACCAACCGACTTCGCCTATCAGATTGTGAAGCAGGTCGGTAACTACGGTGAGATCTTCGAGCGGCACCTGACCCCACTTGGTCTAGAGCGTGGAGTAAATGCTCTTTGGACTGACGGTGGTCTGATGTACGCACCGCCTTACCGCTAAATAGATAAGTAACTCAGAGATGAAGACGCGCTTGGCCGGGGAGCTTGGTATGCCCACCTCCCCGCCAGGTGCGTCTTCGCGCATTCCCATCTGGCGTAATGTCAGATTTCTGCGCGTTCTATTCCAGCTGGCGGTTTTGGCGATTGTCGGCGCAATCCTTGCCTGGCTATGGAATAACTATCAGCTGAATGTCGCCAGAAGCAGCATCCCGACAAACCTTGACTTCCTGGATAATCCAGCGAACTTCACTATTCCAGGGAATGACTTTGACCAGAGCCAACCCGTTCGTGCGGCATTCGTAGAAGGCTTCTTCAACACCCTGCAAGTTGCCGTGGTTGGCATTCTCCTTGCTACGGTCCTTGGCACGCTAGTTGGAATTGGGAGACTGGCAAAGAATTTTCTGGTCCGAAAGATTGCGGCAGCCTACGTGGAAGTGATTAGAAACTTGCCGCTGCTGGTTTTGTTGACCTTTATGAACCTTGCTGTGGTGCTTCAAACGTTCCCGCGAATTGAAGACGCCTGGCAACCTTTAGACCTTTTCGTCATCTCAAACCGTGGCATTGCGATCCCTTGGTTCTTAGGTTCAGCGCTGAACATAGCCGGGGTATTGCTGCTGGCCCTGGTAATTAGCTTGCTGGTGCGCAAACTGCGGCAAAACTATTCGGACAGGACGGGAAAGCCGTCACGGGATGTGCTTTACGCAGTCGCCACATTCACGGCATTGTTGATTGCCGGTTGGCTAGTTCTTGGCTATCAAATTGAGGTGCCGATTGTTGACGGAAGGTCTACCAGTGGCGGCTTGCGACTCGATCCCTCTTTCTTTGCGCTGCTAGTGGCGTTGGTGCTTTATACAAGCAGTCAGATAGCAGAAATCGTTCGCGGTTCGATATTGGCCGTGCCGAAGGGGCAAGCAGAGGCCGCTGACGCTTTGGCCCTAAGTGGTGGACAGAAGATGCGACTGGTTATACTCCCGCAAGCCTTCCGAATTGCCATGCCCGCCCTTGGTAATCAGTACCTAAACCTAATCAAGAACTCATCACTTGGTGCTTCCATAAGCTACTTCGAATTGACTCAGATTGCCCAGATCACTGTTGGAAACGGTTCACCGGCAGTGCCTGCCTTTACGCTGACACTGCTGGTCTATCTCGCAATTTCCTTGGTCACAAGCCTCGTTGTGAATTTCTTCAACCGGAGATTGGCATTGGTGGAGCGATGAAGAAGTGGTTACGGGAGAATCTATTCCGCTCCTACCTAGATGGTGTGGTGACGTTGGTTTCCGCAGCCCTTGCCATCTGGATCCTGACCCAACTTTGGAATTTTGTCTTCGTCACCGGGCGCTGGGAGATCATTCAGGTGAACCTAAAGCTACTGCTGGTTGGCAGGTTCCCCGAGGAAAGCATGTGGCTCGTCGGACTCTCGATGATTTCGCTGGCGTTTTTCATTGGACTTGCGGCGGGTTCGCTTCGGTCAACGGGACTCAAGTCACGAAAGGTCACTGAGATAGCCATCGATGTCACACGACGCTTCGGCTTACTGCTTCTGCTAGCTGCAGCCATCATCTATCTTGCCGGCACCCTCGATGCACTCCTGGCTGGGCTGCAAGTTTTCGCTGCGCTGGCAGTAGGACGCTTGTTGGGAGGCCTAAAGACCACCATTACCTGGCTAAAGCCGATTCCAAAGGCTCTCTGGCTTGCCCTGTGGGCTCTTCTGCCGATCGCATCGATAGGCTTCACACTCTCTGTTGCTTCGCTCGAAGAGTGGGGCGGGTTCCTAATCAATTTCTACATCGCCATCGTGAGCATCGTGCTGTGTTTCCCGCTTGGTATTTTGCTCGCCTTGGGCAGACGCTCCAGTTTCCCTGTAGTGAGATTGCTCAGCACCACCTACATTGAACTAATCAGAGGCGCTCCACTGTTTGTCCTCCTGCTGCTGGCAGGCGTTGCACTGGAATTCTTTATTCCCCCCGAGATTGCACCCGATGTGATCTTCCGATCGGTAACCGTCTTCACGCTTTTCACTGGCGCCTACCTCGCCGAGATAATTCGCGGTGGCCTACAGTCAATCCCAAAGGGTCAGACAGAAGCGGGAAAGGCACTGGGGCTCTCAACCGTGAAGATCATTTACCTGATCACTCTGCCGCAGGCGCTGCGCAACGTGATTCCAGCTCAAATTGGGCAATTCATTTCACTTTTCAAAGACACTACGCTGGCTGGAGCGGCACTGAGCGTGTTCGAGGTTTTGAACATTGGCAAGGCCATTACAAAGCAGGATGACTTCCTTGGCCAAGGCATGATTTACGAATCACTGGCCTTTGTCGCGCTTTTGTTCTGGGTGGGTTCGTTCGTGATGAGTCGAGAAAGTCAACGGCTTGAGAAGAAACTAGGAGTAGGTGTTCGATGAACGATAAGGCATTTGCAGACGCTACCTTGCTGAGCGGTGGCCGGCAAGCCAGTGACGCAATCGTCACAATGAAGTCCGTGGTAAAGCGCTTCAAAGACTTTGAGGCACTCAAGGGAATTGATTTTGCTGTTGGGCGCCAGGAGGTAGTGGTCATCATCGGCCCTTCGGGTTCCGGAAAGTCCACCCTGATTCGTTGCATCAACAGGCTAGAACAGCATGATGAGGGAAGCATCGTGGTTGACGGAACAGAGCTAACAAACGACATCAGGAACATTCAGGAGATTCGCAAAGAGACCGGAATGGTGTTCCAGTCGTTTAACCTTTTCCCGCATCTTACGGTGCTGACAAACGTCGCCATCGGACCGAGGCAAGTGCGCAATCTGCCAAAGGTTGAAGCGGAAAGAATAGCAAGAGAGCTTCTCGAACGCGTCAAGATTCCTGAGCAGGCGGACAAATTTCCCGCTCAACTATCTGGCGGCCAGCAACAGCGAGTTGCAATCGCCCGTGCCTTGGCAATGAAACCAAAGGTCATGCTCTTCGACGAGCCAACTTCCGCACTGGATCCAGAGATGATCAACGAAGTCCTCGATGCCATCAAGGAGTTGGCCAACGAGGGAATGACAATGGTCGTGGTGACACACGAAATGGGGTTCGCTAGGGAAGTCGCCGACCGAGTGATTTTCATGGCCGATGGAGAGATCGTCGAAGTTGGCACCCCGGAACAAATCTTCGATAGCCCCAAGGAAGAGCGAACCAAGAAGTTCCTGTCTCAAATACTCTAAACAGCATCGTGTCGACCCTCCAGCTCCACACTTTGGCTCTGCTGGTCAAGGATGATTCTTTGAAACTGGATACAGACAGGTGTGGTGTCGATGCTAATCTCGGATCCAAGAGCGGCGCTTTGTCGGCCAATTCAAATGAAAAGTGACTCTTTGTGGGGCGTGCGGGACTTGAACCCGCGACCGACGGATTATGAGTCCGCTGCTCTAACCGGCTGAGCTAACGCCCCCAGCCACAGAGAAGTCTAATCTGCTTCGCAGCTAGTCACGCTTCTTGCGCAGACGTTTAGCAGCCTCAGACACCTCGGAGCGAATCTCAGTGAGCTGCTCTCGCACTTCCGCCCGCACCTCGTCCAATTTTGCTCTAGCTTCTTCCCTGAGGCGCTCAGCTCTTGCTCGAAGCTCGACAGCGTCCTTACGGAATTCGTCAAGTCGCTTTCTAACTGAATCGGGAAGCTGTCCGATGGGACGGAAATAGTCCGGCTCGTTGTCCCGTGTAGTAGGTGCAGTCTCACCGATTCCTTGGTAAAGGTCCTCGAAGATCTTGATTGTGCGCTCGATGTCGTGAGCCTGGATCAGGTGCAATGAGTTCTCGCTCAGGCGGGCCAATTCAACCTCATCTGCCTGCAGCACCCTGCGCAGCTTGGCAGCCAGGTCAGCCACATTATTCGGTTCAAATAGGTAGCCATTGTCGCCGTTGTGCACCAAATGCGGCAGTGCCATGGCATTTGCAGCAATTACAGGACGGCCACTCGCCATAGCCTCCATGGTGGCTATGGATTGCAGTTCAGCGATAGAGGGCATCACAAAGACCGTGGAGCGCTCATACGTTCCTGGCAGCTCCTCGTCAGTCACGTGTCCAAGAAATGCGACTCTAGACGCTATTCCAAGCTGCTGAGCCAATTGCTGCAACCGCTCACGCTCTCCCCCATCGCCAACTAACTCCACGCGAAGATTCGGAAAATCTGCCAGCGAAGCGACAGCTCGAAGGAATACATCAATTCGCTTCTCGTCGTCCAGTCGACCCAGGAACAAGGCCACTGGTTCACGATTCTGAGTGGGGGTGTTGTTGGCGAACCTTGAGGCATCAATGCCGCAGCTAATTGCTAGAACGTCGGACACTCCGGCAGCAGCTTCAAGAAGCTCGGCTGCGCGTTTGGTTGGTGTGGTCAAGGCATCCATCTTGCGAAGGATTCGTCCCGCATCTGCCCAGATGATCTTCATCGCAAGCCCATGCAGGAACTTAGGTAACAGCGAATAGCGCAGCAGATTCTCAGGCATGATGTGGTTTGTGGCAAGCACCCGAAGACCCTTCTTGCGAACGGCACGAAGCGCAAAGCGACCAACCATGAGATGCGACTGAATGTGAACGGCATCAGGTTGGACCTCACTGAGAATCTTCTCAATGCGTTTTGTCATGCCCCATGGTTCCGGCCAGCGCAGGGTTTTGTGCTGTGGCACTCGGTGCGAGCGCAACCGGTGCACCACCATGTCAACGCCATCGTGGTTCTCGATTCGGTCACCGGCTGACTCATCAAAGGACGGTGCGATGATGTGAACCTCGTGGCCGTGGCGAACCAGGCCGCCGGCAAGCCGCTCGGCAAACCTTGCTGCCCCATTGATATCCGGTGCGAAGGTATCGCACGGTATTACTATCTTTAGCTTTTCAGTCATCCGTAACCTCGGTTGTTAGCTGCGGGTGCACCCTAGAGAGCAGCAATACCCCAGCGAGTGCAATAAGACCAGCGATGACGAATCCTGCGATGTCTTCAAGCTGAGCCTGTTCCACCTCGCCCAAAATGACAATCGCAATGCCAACCGCAACTGCAGGATCAATGACTGTCAGGCCTGCGATTACCAAATCTGGAGGGCCTGAGGCGTAGGCATTTTGCACAAACCATCCACCAAGGAAGGTTGCACCCAAGAGCGCGAGACCTGCAACCAAAGTGAGTAAGTCAAAATCGCCCTGGCTAAGCCGGGCTAGAACCACCTTGGCCAGTGATGCCACGAACCCGTAGAGCACCCCAGCGCCCAAAATATAATTGAGGGGCCCCACGCGACCCTTTGAAAGCGTGAATGCCAGTGCAAAGAAAGTCAGTAGTACAAGAAGCACACCAACTACCTGCAGCAACTTTTGATCGCTCATCTCCGTGTTTACCGCGCTAGTGGCTGCAGTTGTCACAAAGGCGCCTACACCGAGCATTGTTAGCGCGATTGAACCAATGGTCTTTCCGTCGAGCTTGATCTTGTAGATGCGGGCGTTCAGGACCGAAGTCAAAATCAGCGCAAGTGCACCGATTGGCTGGACAACGATTAGCGGGGCAAGAGCCAACGCACCGAGCTGAAACACTATGGCTAACACCAGGAAGCTGGTTCCCGTAAGCCATCGCGGTCGCCGCAGAAGGTCAACAATTTGCCGAATGTGCAGCGAGCCGATTCGTGGCTGATCGGGAGCGTGATGCTTGGTCACGGCATCGTTTTGGAACTGTGCTCCTAGTGATAGAAACACTGCACCTACGATTGCCAACAAAATGGCGAGCAATCTCAGAAAATCTGGTGCCAGCAAGAAAAAATCTCCCGTCTGCAAGGCAGCTTCACAAGCCTAAACCACGAGTCTGAATCCGAGGTAGATTTAGACGATGGCGATAAGACCGATTTGCATTACCGGAGATCCAGTCCTGCACAACCCAGCGCAGGATGTGGCCGAAATCGACGATGCCATCAGGGCCATTGTGCGGGACATGTACGAGACCATGGACAAAGCTCCAGGGGTTGGTCTTGCAGCACCGCAGATTGGACTAGGACTCAACATATTTGTCTACGACTACGAGTATCAAGGTGAGCAGCTACGCGGAGTCGCCATTAACCCTCGCCTCGAGATCGGCGAGATCTCACCTGATCTTCCCGATGAGGAAACTGAGGTGGAAGGCTGCCTATCGGTTCCAGGGGAAAGATTTCCGCTGAAGCGGGCCGAATGGGCCAAGCTAACCGCTTTGGACCTGGATGGAAACAGCTACAGCCTCGAGGTCACCGGCTGGATGGCGCGAATTTTTCAGCATGAGTTCGACCACCTTCAAGGTGTCCTATACGTCGATCGACTAATTGAGCCCTATGCCTCCGAGGTACACGAGGTAATCCAGGAGCTCGGCTGGGGCACTCCGGGGCTTGCCTGGCTGCCCGGCCAGGACTACCTAGAACCCTAGAACCCTAGAAGCCGAAGGCCCGCTGCCACTAGCGCTCCAACCAGGACAACGAGGACGTATGGAGCGCGCAACCACAACATCAACGCTCCTACCCCAAGCGCCGCCACTCTAACGTCCAACACAACAGAACCAGCCAGCGTGAAGCCCTGAATTCCAACCAGGGCTGCGAGCAGTGCCACTGTGACCCGGTCGGCAAAAGCCCTGAACGCTGGAGTTATGAATCGCTCTGGCACCAGGTAGCCGAGAATCTTCCAGCTGTATACAGCGATCGAAGCGATTATGGCGGTCCAAATCATGCCTTGGACCTCCACGGAATCAAGGCGACAGCGGCAGCCAGCAGGATAGGGATGCCGGCGGGCAAGAATGGATAGCTAACAAGCGCTACGCCAAACCCGGCGAGGGCCAACGCTAGCTGCTGGCGCAGCCTGGGCCAGAGCAGACCAAGGAACGCAACGGCGGCGGCGGCATCGAGACCCCACTGCTCAACCGACCCCATCAGATTCCCAGCCAATGCGCCAAGCAGGGTGGCAAGATTCCAGAAAATGAAGACAGCGATTCCGGTGGCCCAGAATCCTAGCTTCTGGGCCTCCTTGGTCTGCTGAGCCGCGCTAACAGCGTTGCTCTCGTCTATGGTCAGCTGGGCGCTCAGCAGTTTGATCATCCCCAAGGGCCCAAAGACGGACGTGAGACGAATCGCGTAGAAAGAATTTCTTATACCCATCAGCCAAGCACTGGTGATGGCCGCTAGCGGCGCCCCTCCAGCAGCAACAACCCCAACAAAGGCAAACTGCGACGCCCCGGAGAACATCAGCAGGCTGAGCACCATCACAGTGGGCACATCAAGCCCCGCTACAACGCCAATTGCACCAAAGGAAATGCCGTAAAGGCCAGTCGCGATCCCAACTGAGATTGACGTGGAGAGAACCTGACGCCTCATATCCACCTCTAAAAAATGGCTCCCCGGCTTGGACTCGAACCAAGAACCCTCCGGTTAACAGCCGAATGCTCTGCCAATTGAGCTACCGAGGAATGACCCTTGCGGGTGCCTGTAAACAATAGCAGAAAACTCGCTATCGCATCAGTAATCTTCGTTCATTCTCCAATTCCACCAGCTGCCGCTGAACAGCAAGCACTTCAGCCTCATTGGCCACCGGATCGATACGCTTCAGCGCTGCCAGCAGATCGGCTTTCTCACGCGCCAAAGTTTGCAGCATGGCCGCGTTCACGATGCCGGCGCTGTAGCGCTGCAAATCGGCAGCCGAGGTAACCGGTAGTTCGGCTAGCGCCAGCTCGCGTATAACACCCTGCAGCTCGGCATCCGATTGAGACACTAGGAAATTTGCGAAGCCAGGCTCTGCCATGGCATCTGGAGCTTCAAGCGCTATCGCCATCAACCTGCGAAGCTGAGCATTTAGTAGCCCAGAGGCATAGATCCTTCTGAGTTGCTCAACTGTGAATGCGGCAGGTTGCTGCAGAAAAACCTGCATGGTTTCGCGTTCTAGGCGTGTCATGGCAGGTGCGGAAATTACCGGATCTGGCGCCGGAGAGGTGCGCATTTGGGCGACCCGCTCCACAACCTGGCTGGTTCGACTGCCACCCACCAAGGCGCTCACCTCGCTCACCTCCAGGGAAACCCACTCAGCGAGCTGACGGATGTAGCCAGAGCGCAAGGCGGGGTCTTGAATTTCTGCAACCACCGGAGCGGCGGCCCTAGCCGCAGCTACTCGACTGTCCAAATCTTGCAGGCTGAACTGAGAAATTCGATGCCGGATGACGAATTCAAAAAGCGGCTTTTTTTGTTCCAACATCGTCGAAATAGCGGCATCGCCTCGCTGCTGCCTGAGGTCAGCTGGATCAAGGCCGTCGGGACCGGCAGCCACGAAGGTCAATGCGTTGAACTTAGAACTATCGCCATAGACCCGAAGTGCTGCCTTTTGTCCTGCCGCATCGGGATCGAAGGTAAATATCACCTCAGCTGGATCGGAAGACTGTCCCAGCAGGCGATTGATGATCTTGATGTGCTCTTCGCCGAATGCCGTGCCACAAGTTGCCACGGCAGTCATTTCTCCGGCTAAATGGCATGCCATGACGTCGGTGTATCCCTCAACTACAACCACCTGCCGATTCTTGGCTATTGCTTTCCTCGCCAGATCTAGACCGTAGAGGACGCTTGCTTTGTGGTAAACCGGGGTCTCCGGTGTATTCAGGTACTTAGGCCCCTCGTCATCGTCGTAGAGCTTTCGAGCTCCAAAACCCAAGACCTGCGAGTTGGCATCCCGGATTGGCCACAGAACTCTTCCCCTGAAGCGGTCGTAACCACCCTTATCGCTAGGCATTGCAAGCCCAACTAGGACGAGCTCATCCAACGTGTAGCCCTTGCCCCGCAGGTGCTCGATGAGATTTTGCCAGCCTTTAGGCGCATAGCCGATGCCGAATTGACGTGCACTTTCAGCATTGAATCCTCGGCCGACCAAAAAATCTCTTGCCGCGGCACCCTCCTCTGACGCCAGTTGAGCCGAGTAGAAACTGGCTGCTTCCTGGTTGATATTTAGCAACCTGGAGCGATTCGACTTCTCCTCCCCTGCACCCGACTCTTCGTAGGTGAGCTGGAAACCCGTTTTCTCAGCCAGGCGCTCTACGGCGTCGGCGAAACTGATGCTTTCGATCTCCTGCAGAAATTTATAGACATCGCCGCCTACTCCACAGCCAAAGCAGTGATAGAAGGCCGGGTTGGCGCGGACGTTGAAGCTTGGAGTCTTCTCGCCGTGGAATGGACAGAGCCCTTTGAAGGAACCCGAGCTTGCTGGCTTCAGCGCAATGTAGGAGCCAATGACCTCAACGATATCCGCCCGGTCTTTGAGTTCCTCAATGTCGCTTTGTCGCACCCGTGCCATGGAGAAATCCTACGGTCGTAGTCTCTGATGGAGTTCTATTGCAATGGGATCGGTCAGGGATGCAACCTGGTCAACAATCACCCTCTTACGCTCGGCATCACCCTGAGCCCGTCGCCAAGCTTCGGCTGACACCGCATCGAGCTCGCCACCATTCGAGGCAAGGAGTGAATCGGCTAGCTCGATCAGCAACTCGCGCTGCCTCTCGTAATAGGGCTGGCGGTCGCTCGTGGTCATGACAGCCGCAGCCACTAGCCCCTTCAATACTGCGATTTCGCTGCGCACCTTCGACGGAATAATCACACCCGCACGGTATCTGGTTAGCGAGGACTTGCTCGCGTTTTCCAGAATTGACTCTGTCGTGCGCGAGACGAAACTGCCAATCAAGTCGCTGGTTAGGTTCTTGAGCTGGGCCAGATGCCTGGGTGAGCCATCAAAATCAGTGAGCCAATACTCAGAGCGCTTGAGCAGCTCAAAGGCCTCCTCGAGCTGGATCTTGGCTAGCATCCCACCCGACCATTTGCCAATTTCCTCGATTAGTTGCGAGCTGGCCTGGGGATCCGAAATTACTGCGGGATCAATGAACCCCTCGACTACCGCATCCTCAAAGTCGTGCACCGAGTAGGCGACATCGTCTGCGAAATCCATGATCTGCGCCTCGACGCACTTGGCGCCAGGTGGCGCGGTCTCTCGCATCCAGAAGAATACGTCCAAATCGTCGCCATAGACACCGAACTTGATTTGGTTGCCATATTCGGCTGCCTCATGCAGCTGCCACGGATACTTCGTGGCCGCGTCCAAAGAGGCGCGGGTCAGATTTAGGCCGCGCGACACTCCTGCATCGTCGTAAATCTTGGTTTCCAACCGAGTCAGGATGCGAAAAGTCTGAGCATTGCCCTCAAAGCCACCAATGTCGGCAGCCCAGAGATTAAGCGCACTCTCACCGTTATGACCAAATGGTGGGTGCCCAAGGTCGTGAGCAAGGCAAGCCATATCAACCAGATCGGGATCAACACCTAGGGCGTTCGCCAATTCGCGGCCCACCTGAGCTACTTCCAGCGAGTGAGTGAGTCTGGTGCGGGCGAAGGCCCCAGACGTTGGTGAGAGCACCTGGGTCTTCGAACTTAGCCTGCGAAAGGCAGCGGAGTGCAGGACTCTCGCTCGATCACGGGCGAACTCGCCGCGCCGCACCATGGAAGACTTTGGCTGCGAGACAAAACGTTCTCGGTCCTGGTCCTTATAGCCAGCCTCAGTTTGCTGTTGCATCATCCTCCTGAGACCGACAACTCAGCCAACTCTAGCTGCGACCGGTGAACATCACTAAGCTCGCGGCTATCGAGCCAGTTTTCTGGAAGTGAGCAGCTCTTAACACCGCCCATGCGACCCCGGGGTCCTTCAACGTCTTCTGCCGGATAACCCACCGTGCGATCCACGGTGGCCAGCAACCGGGCAATCTCTTCAAGATTGTTGGCCAGTGCAAGTGCGGCCCGGAACTCGCCACCAACCGGATATCCCTTGAAATACCAAGCAACGTGCTTCCGAATGTCGCGGCAGGCCCTGCCTTCATCCTCGAAGAATTCAGTGAGCAGTTCGGCATGACGGTAGAAGGCATCCGCAACCTCGCCCAAGCTTGGCATCGCCGTCTCTACTGGCGCATCGGAGCCAGACAGGTAGCTCATGATTGATCTTTCAAGATCGCCAAAAAGCCAAGGGCGCCCGAGGCAGCCCCGGCCAACGACCACCCCGTCAACCCCGGTTTGCTTCATCATGCGAACGGCATCGGCGCCTGTCCAGATGTCTCCGTTGCCCAAGACTTGGACATCCGGCAATGCCTCCCGCAATCTCGCAATTGCATCCCAGTCGGCCTGGCCGGAGTAATACTCCTCAGCGGTTCTCCCGTGAAGGGCAACCGCCGCAACACCTGCATCGCGAGCGGCCTTGCCGGCATCGATGTAGGTCAGGTGATCGGAATCAATCCCCTTGCGCATTTTTACCGTGACGGGAACTTCGCCGGCAGCTCGAACTGCTGACTGGACTATGGCTGAGAACAGCTCCGCCTTCCAGGGCAGTGCCGCTCCCCCACCCTTGCGCGTCACCTTCGGCACTGGACAACCAAAATTCAGGTCTATGTGGTCAGCGCGATCCTCGGAGACCAGCATGGTAACCGCATTCGCAATGGTCTTGGGGTCGACACCGTAGAGCTGAATAGAACGAAGCTGTTCGCTCGGGTGGTGTTTTATTAGCCGCATTGATTCCGGCGTGCGCTCAACTAGGGCTCGCGATGTAATCATTTCGGAGACAAACAACCCGCCACCATGTTCGCGGCAAAGCCTGCGAAATGCCGTGTTGGTTATGCCTGCCATCGGTGCCAGCACAACTGGAACCTCGATGGTGTGCTTGCCGTATTGCAGCGCCAAGTTACCGGCTCAATTTCTCCGCGATGTAACCGACGACCTTCTCTAGCGGGATGCGCTCCTGCTGCATCGAGTCACGCTCACGAATGGTGACGGCATTGTCGTCCAGGGTGTCAAAGTCAACGGTGATGCAGAACGGCGTGCCGATCTCGTCCTGGCGGCGATAGCGACGCCCAATGGCCCCGGAGTCGTCGTAGTCAACGTTCCACAGCTTGCGCAGCGTAGCGGCAAGCTCCTTCGCCACTGGGTTGAGCTGCTCGTTGCGGCTAAGCGGCAATACGGCCGCCTTTACTGGAGCCAGGCGATAGTCAAGCCTCAGCACAGTGCGTGTGTCGACGCCACCCTTGGCATTTGGCGCCTCGTCCTCCGCATAGGCATCTACGAGGAAGGCCATCAGGGACCTCGTCAGTCCAGCCGCTGGCTCAATTACGTATGGAGTCCAGCGCTTTTCCTCTGCAGGGTCAAAGTAACTGAGGTCAACCCCGCTGTGTTCGCTGTGTGTCTTCAGGTCGTAATCGGTTCGGTTCGCAATTCCCTCAAGCTCACCAAACTCGCTGCCCTGGAAGCCAAAGCGGTACTCAACATCAACGGTGCGCTTCGAGTAGTGCGACAGCTTC
>JALQVB010000109.1 GCA_023260495.1 Aquiluna sp. | reverse complement strand
AATCTTCCTACCGAGGACTTGAGCTACGCCGAGACCGTAGCCAAGTGGTACCGGGCCCTTTGGGAGAACGGCACCCGGGTTGACTTTGTTCCGGCAGATGCTGATCTGGCGACGCTGAGCCAGTACAAGGTGGTCTTGATGCCACTGGTTCACATGCTTTCAGAATCTGAGGAGCAGGTGTTCCACGACTACGTTGCAGGTGGTGGAAACCTAGTGGTTTCTTACTTCAGCAACATCGCCGACCGCACACTGCGGGTCAAGCTTGGCGGCTACGGAGGCAGTCTGGTAAAGGATCTGGCTGGAGTCTACGTTGAGGAGTTCTACCCGCTTCGCGAGGGTCAGGGCAAGCTCTCCAATGGCCTTGCGCCGGAGCTGTGGAGCGAGCTGGCATCAAGCATTGATGCCGAGGTCATCGCGAGCTACCAAAACACCGATGTTGATGGTTCGGTTGCTCTATCTGTGAAGCAAAACGGCAGCGCCAGGGTTTGGTACCAGGGCACCGAGCTGACTTTGGAGTCGCAGAAGAAGTTCTTTGGTTGGATTACCGACGAGCTGGGTATCAAGAGCGAGGGTGGTGGCAGCGTCGAGGTGCTGCACCGTGGCCCATACCGCTTTGAGATTGACCACGCTAAGAACTCAGTGAATCTGACAAAGTAGCCATTTAGGCAAAAAGAAACAGGGCCCGGAATCATCCGGGCCCTGTCTTTGTCTGTGCGGGTGAAGGGACTTGAACCCCCACGCCTCTCGGCGCCAGAACCTAAATCTGGTGCGTCTGCCAATTTCGCCACACCCGCTGGGACCCAGATAGCTTACTTGGTTTTTAGCCTGTGGAAAACCTGTGACGAAGATTTCTTAGTTCACGCAGAATTCGAACTATGGAAACTCAGTTGGTTCTCAAGGCGCGCAGATTGTTCGCAATCTTTTTGGGCGCAACTATCTATCGGAATCCGAAGCTTTGCTCTTGTCTGGAGCGTAGATGGGCAGGTATTTCCAGAACAACCAGGCTCCCAAGAAATTTATAAGTCCCGTCGTCGCCAGGGCAGCAGACAGGCCAACCACAGCCGTCAGGGCTGAGATTGCAACCGGAGCTATTGCAACACCCCCGGAGGTCAGCAGTCGGAAGCTTGCTAGGAATTCTGACCTGGCACCCTTTGGAGCCAAATCAGCCCCAAGAATCATGTTGATTCCAGCCGATGCAGCGTTGGCCAATGCCGTCACGCTCGCCATGATCCAAAAGCTGAGGCTGTCTGTGACCATGAAGGAGAACAGGTATGCGGTTCCAAGAGCCAGCAGTGTGGGCACCGAGGACCAGAACTTGCCGTAGCGATCCATGATGATCCCCGAGAGGTAAAACAGCGAAAAATCAATCAACCCGGTAAGGCCAAAAATGAAGGATGTTTCGGCGGGATCAAGCGCGAGTTGGATGGCCAATAGGGGCAGTCCAATTAGGCGAATGGTTCTTCCTGCACTGATGATTGCCGAGGCCACCCCGAGCGTAATCAGCTTCTTAGATTCTCTTCTCGCCACCACCCAAATGTTGCCCTCTTGCCCCGATGGTGCGGTGTTCAGCTTTTCACTCGGCGTAGCAAAGACGCTTGCGCCAGCTGCCAAGCACAGCAGCAGTGCCGCCAGGTAGCCTGCCTCTACCCCATAGAGGGCGATGAAAGATGAGCCAAGAATGGGGCCAAAAGCCATCCCACCGCGGAACATGCCACCCAGCAGTGACATCGATTTGGGACGATGCTCCCTCGGCACCAGCTCCGCGAGCAGCGAGTGCCGTGCTAAGCCAAAGAGTGAGTGGGCGGCACCGAAAGCCATTGCCGCCATCACAAGGCTCAGATAGCCCAGGTGGAAAAATGCAACCGCGGTGGCGGTAGCTCCCACCGCGGTTCCAACAAGCATGGCGCGGCGCTCGCCGATTCGGTTCGTGATCCAAGCGGCCGGGACTTCAAAAACCAGGGTGGCGATCATCATCACGGCCGTGATGACTCCAGCTTCGGCAAGTGAGTAGCCATAGCCAACGGCCGAGACTGGAAGAATCGGGAGGAGGGCACCTTCGGCAGCTGTTATGAGAAATGACGGTAGGTAGATAGGTGCGGCAAGGCTTCGCTTTCGAAACTGCGGAGCTGACATGTGTCTAATTATTCACCCTGCTACCAAGCGCCGCGCCACCAAGAATCAAGGCTGCGGCCAGCAGTAGCAAAGGCGAGAGTGAGCTGCCCGTGAAAATCAGCAGCATCAGGGACGAAAGCAGCGGGGTTATAAAGGCAATTAGTCCAATTCTCTGTGCGTCACCATGCTTGAGCGCGTAGTCCCAGAGGAAGAAGGATCCGCCAAGAGGTCCTAATCCCAGGGCAATCAGCCAGATCCAGTCCTGAGCCGAGATTGCTGCCGAGTCGCCGGTGGCGAAGAAAACCAACAATGCCATTGCTCCGGCGACTAAGCCGAACAACCCAACAGCCGCGGTTGGGAAGCCTCCAGATCGCTTTGTGCCAAGTGAGTAGGTGGACCAGATGATCGCCGCTATTCCAGCCCAGAGATAGCCGATTTCAAATTTCCCGCTCAGCTGGGCTCCTGAAAGTATTGCCAGCCCGGCCCCTAAGAAGCCTGCAATTCCAGCGAGCACCAGCCGCGGCGTTAGCTTGGCACTGCGGATAAACAGTGGTGCAAGCAAAACGATGAGCAAGGGCCACAGGTAATTCACCAGATTTGCCTGCACCGCTGGCGCCTGCTGCAGCCCGGCAAAGAGTGCAACGTGGTACCCAAACAGCCCATAGACACCCAGGAGGAGAATCTTGGGTGAAACGGCCATCTTCTTTACTCGGAATCCAAC
>JALQVB010000108.1 GCA_023260495.1 Aquiluna sp. | reverse complement strand
CAAAAATCGACCACAACCTGTTCCAGCTGGTGCTCTGGCATCTGGCCGTGAGCCACTGCAATACGAGCCTCGGGAACCAGTTTCGCGATGTTGGATGCCACCGCATCGATTGTTGCAACCCGGTTGTGAACGAAGAACACCTGCCCCTCTCGAATCAGCTCCCGCTTGATCGCCGCCGCCACCTGGGCGTCGTTGTAGGCACCGATGTAGGTGAGGATCGGATGCCGCTCTTCCGGCGGAGTGGCCAGGGTCGACATCTCGCGGATTCCAGTAACGGCCATCTCCAGGGTCCGCGGAATTGGAGTGGCGCTCATAGCCAAGACATCGACGTTGTGCCTTAGGTTCTTGATCTTTTCCTTGTGCTCCACCCCAAAGCGCTGCTCTTCATCGATTATGAGGAGTCCGAGATCTCGGAACTTGGCCTCGCCACCGAGCAGGCGATGTGTTCCAATGACCATGTCTATCGCCCCGGATTCAAGACCCTGCATTACCTTCTTGGCCTCGGCAGCAGTTTGGAATCTTGACAAAGCGGCGATGTTTACCGGGAAGCCCGCGAACCTAGACTTGAAGGTGTCCAGATGCTGGCGAACCAAGAGAGTTGTTGGCACCAACATGGCAACCTGCTTGCCATCCTGGATCGCCTTGAAAGCAGCCCGAACGGCGACCTCGGTCTTGCCATAACCGACATCTCCAGCCAAAAGCCGATCCATCGGAACCGGGCGCTCCATGTCGCGCTTTATCTCATCGATGGTGTTGAGCTGGTCTGGGGTTTCTTGAAACTCGAATGCGTCTTCCAGCTCACGCTGCCAATTGGTATCCGGACCAAAGGCATGCCCCTTGCTCTTCATGCGCGCCGAATAGAGCTTGACCAGATCGATTGCAATCTTGCGCACAGCCTTCCGGGCATTTCCCTTTGCCCGAGCCCAGTCGGTGCCACCCATCTTGGAGAGAACTGGCGCCTCGCCCCCAACATATCGGGATAGCAGATCGAGCTGGTCCGTTGGCACAAAAAGCGTGTCGTTCGGATAACCCCGTTTTGGCGGCGCATATTCAATCAGCAGATACTCGCGCGCCTGACCTCGATTGTCCCGCTGCACCAACTCGACAAAGCGACCTACACCGTGTATTTCATGAACTACGAAGTCTCCGGCTTTGAGTTCGAGCGGGTCAACCTGATTACCTCTGCGTCGTGCCAGCTTTCGCTGACCCTTGCTGGCATAGCCCGAGCGATTGCCAAGCAGTTCGTCCTCGGTCATAACTACCAGGCTGCTCTCTTGCAACACGAAACCATCGGCCAGCGACCCCATGGTCACTAGCACCTCCCCCTGGTTAGGCTCCCGAAGCAGTTCGGTCAAACTAGAGGCGATGCCCGCTGCGCCAAAAAGTTCAATGATTCGCTCGGCGGTTCCGTGGCCGCGACAGATTACGAGCACCTTCTGACTGGTCCTAATCTGCTCCTGGACCCAGCCGATAGATTCTTCGACCCCAAGGTTTGGCACCTCGCGCAGGCCCAGGTCGGCCGCGTCCTCATCGTTCAAACTCGAAAGCTCAACCACGGGGTGGGCTTTGTTGAATTCCGAGAGGAGGCTGCCGTAGTCCAAAAAGCCGGAGGCTGAGATGTCAATCGGAGCGCTCGAGCCATCTAACGCGGCGTCCCAGGCAGCGTGCAGGAACTCCTCATTGGTTTGGACCAAACTGTCGGCTCGGCTCTCTAGTTTTTCCGGCTCCATCAGTAGCACAGGTCCAGACTTTGGTAGGTAATTGGTGACGGGAACCAATTCGCTAGTGAGCACTGAGGCCAGAGACTCCATACCAGCCACCGGAATGGCATTGGCAATCTTTTCCAACATCTCGGTCAGGCCGGGAAACTCACCCGACATTTCGCGAGCCTTGGACGCAACGGCCGGGGTGATCAGCAGCTCGCGGGCTGGAAATAGTTCAATCTCGTCGAGTTTTGAGGGTAACGATCGCTGATCAGCGACCTGGAATTCCCTAATCTCCTCAACGGTGTCACCAAAGAATTCCAACCTCACCGCGTGCTCGGCCGTGGTTGGGAAGATGTCCAAGATGCCACCTCGAACAGTGAATTCGCCGCGCCGGGTGACCAGATCCACTCGTTCGTATGCATACTCAATGAGCTTCAGGGTGAGTTCAGGCAGCAGGTAATCTGCGCCGGCGCGAATTCTCAGCGCGGGAAATTTCTCCAGACCGGCAACCACCGGTTGCAGCGCCGCTCTAATGGACATCAGAATCAATGTCTTTGGGGAATCTTTGGCAAGTCTCTGCATCTGCTGCAGTGCGGCGATACGTATTCCCACGGTTTGCGGCGCGGGCGAAAGTCGCTCATGCGGCAGTGTTTCCCAAGATGGAAACTCGATGACATTTAGGTCCGGGATTATTTGCCGCAGCTGCTCGCTCAGCATTTCGGCCTGCCTGCCGGTGGAGGTGACAACGGTCATCGGGCCGCTGGCGGTTTCTATGGCTTCGGCTAGCGCAATCAGTTGGGTCTTTGCTGGAGCGAAGAGTTTGGGGTGTGACAGCTTCCGGGCAGCATCAAGCGAGCGTGCCGAATGGGCCGCAGAAATCAGTGAGCGGATAGTCACCAGGCAAGTCTAGGCCTGGTTTGATTCGATAATCTCCCCGGCCAACTCGGCCGCGCGGGCGATGTGAAGAGCAAGCTCGGAACGCTCAGTGCTGGAGAAATTGCTCAGCACATAGTCAGCCACTGGCTGCTGTCCCGGCGGTCGGCCGATTCCAAAGCGAACTCGGTGATAGTCGGTGCCACACTTTGCTGAGATATCGCGGAGTCCATTGTGTCCGGCGTGACCACCATCAAATTTGGTTCTAATGT
>JALQVB010000107.1 GCA_023260495.1 Aquiluna sp. | reverse complement strand
CTTTCCACTTGCTATGTCCAACAGGGTGCGCTTCTTTTCGGCCGCCGGCATCGATCCGCGCAGCAGTCTGACGCCTACTCGCTCGGTTAGCTCAGGTCCGAGCGTTTCAATTGTGGACCGATAGTGCTGCTCGGCCAATACCTCGGTCGGAGCCAGCAAGGCAGATTGAACGCCACACTCGGCGGCCATCAGGACGCTGCGCAGTGCTACGAGGGTCTTTCCCGAGCCAACCTCGCCCTGCAGCAGGCGATGCATCGGGTGACCAGAAGATAAATCTCTCTCGATCTCGGAGATCACCTCTTGCTGACCGCCGGTGAGGTCAAAATCAAGGTGCTTTTCAAACTCCATTGCCCACTCGGTCTTGTTTATAACAACGGTCTCTTCGCCACCGGCCAACTCTTTCCTGCGGAGCAAGCCGAGCTGCAAAATCATGGCCTCGTGGAACCTGAGGGAATCGCGCGCCGCCTGCCAGTCGGATTGCCGCTTAGGTATGTGCACATTTCTGATTGCCTCGGAGAGCGAGAGTAATCCGCGGTCTGTTAGCATGGCGGCCGGCAGTAATTCTGCAATCGGCATCTGCTCTAGAACCGCTGCAGCAGCCTTTTGAATCTTCCAGCTCGGCAGAGCTGCTGCCGCCGGATAGACGGGGATGGGCAGTTCCGCCCAAGCCTTTGCGGCCTCCTCGTCCACCTCATCGAACAGCTCGTAATCGGGGTGGGCGAGCTGAAGCTTCCCAGAGAACAGGCCGATTTTTCCGGAGAACAGGCCACGTCGGCCCTTGGTTAGCTCCTTAGCCCGCCATGCCTGATTGAAAAAAGCCAGGGTCATCAGGGACTTGCCGTCGGTGACCGTGACTTCAAGAATGCTGCCGCTGCGGCCTTTGGTGAACCGAGACGATACCCCAACTATTTCACCGACCACCGTTGCCATTTCGCCCACTGGAATGTTGGAGATGTCGGTGAGCTCCCCCCTGGTTGCGTATCTTCTCGGGTAATGCATCAGTAGTTGGCCGGTGGAATCTATGCCAAGGTGCCGACTGAACGCGCGCGCCAATTTCTCTCCGAGCATCTCGGCAAGTGGCCGGCCTTTTTCTAGCACCCCTATATCTTGCGAGATAGCTCCGACGCTGACCACTAGGCTCACCTTGTGAGCAGGATTATTGCTGGAGATGCTGGGTCAATTCGGCTGGCCGCGGCACCGAGCGGCACAAGACCCACCTCGGACCGAGTCAAGGAGTCGTTATTCGCCTCCCTAGAGGCAATGGATTGCCTGGATGGCAGTGCAGTCCTCGATCTGTTCTGCGGCACAGCAGCACTTGGCCTAGAGGCGCTATCTCGTGGCGCTAGCAGTTTGGTTGGCGTGGAGAAAAATCGACCAGCGCTGCAGGTGGCTCTGAAAAACGCGGCCGCGGTGGGGACTGCTCTGAGTGCTGCGAGTCGCCGACCCCCAATGGAGTTCAAGCTAACCGACAGCTTTGGCTATCTGGCAGGAACTGACAAAGAGTTCGACCTGATTCTTGCCGACCCGCCATACGACCTTGCGACTTCCGAGGTTGAGCGCCTAGTAAGCCTTGCTGCCAAAATCATCAGACCTGAAGGGGTAATTGCCGTCGAGCAGTCGAGCAAAGTAGTTGCACTCGAGGTTCCTGAAGAACTCGAGCCAGTGGCGCGCAGGGATTACGGCGATACCAGCGTTTTTGTCTTTAGAGCGAGCGCTCGATAGCGCCGGTATAAACCTGCTGTGGCCTTCCGATGCGAGTTGATCCATCAGACATCATCTCGCGCCAGTGGGCAATCCAACCAGGTAGTCGACCAATGGCAAACAGCGGGGTGAACATCTTGGCCGGGAAGCCCATGGCCTTGTAGATAACTCCTGTGTAGAAATCAACGTTGGGGTAAAGCTTGCGCTCAGCAAAGTAGTCATCTGCAAGCGCAGCCGCCTCGAGCTGCTTTGCGATGTCGAGTAGTGGATCGTCGACACCCAGCTGCCCCAAGACCTCATCTGCGGTCTTCTTGACTATCTTTGCGCGTGGGTCAAACGACTTGTAGACGCGGTGACCAAAGCCCATCAGGCGAATGCCGTCTTCTTTGTTCTTGACGCGCTCAACATAGCGCTCCACGCTCTCACCGCTGTCGCGAATGAACCGAAGCATCTCCAGCACCGCCTCGTTTGCGCCTCCATGCAGTGGGCCGTAGAGAGCATTGATGCCGGCAGAAACCGAGGCGTAAATGTTTGCCTGCGAGGAGCCGACCAGCCGCACCGTGGAGGTGCTGCAATTCTGCTCATGGTCTGCGTGCAAAAGTAGCAGGGTGTCCAGCGCCTTTGTTATCACCGGGTTTTGCGCGTATTCGCTGGCCTGGGTGCCGAAGGTCATGTGCAGGAAGTTTTCAACCAGCGATAGCTCGTTGTTTGGGTACATCAGCGCCTGACCGAGGTTGGTCTTGTGCGCATGTGCTGCTACCACTGGGAGCTTTGCCATCAAGCGAATGGTAGAAAGTTCGACCTGCTCCGGGTCCTTTGGATCGAGCGAGTCAGGGTAGAAAGTTGAAAGTGCAGAAACTCCGGCGGAGATAACCGCCATCGGGTGAGCAGACTGCGGGAAGGCTCGGAAGAAGTCCTTCATGTCCTCGTTCAAAAGAGTGTGCTTGCGAATTCTCTCGTCGAACTCTGCTAGCTCCGTGGCTGACGGCAGCTCTCCGTAAATCAGCAGGTAGGCAACTTCCAAGAATGATTTCTGGTCCGCAAGCTGCTCGATCGGATACCCCCGGTAGCGCAGGATGCCCTGGTCTCCATCAATGTACGTGATTGCGCTCTTAGTTGAGGAGGTGTTTACAAAGCCCTGGTCGAAAGTGCTCATGCCGGTCTTTGCCATTAGC
>JALQVB010000106.1 GCA_023260495.1 Aquiluna sp. | reverse complement strand
ATTACGACCTTGCCCTCGAAGTTCACGGTGCCGAGGAAGGCCCGCATGGCGTCAACCGCAGCTCCGTCTGCTGCGTTCTTGTCGCCCTTGCCAATAAAGGGGAAAGAGCGGATTGCGGCCGCCTCAGTGGCTCGCACCAGCTCCATGGCCAGGTTTCTGTCGGGGTGCAATTCAGCGCTCATAACCAAACCCTAGCGAAGCTGTGTTTCCAGGAGATTAGGCGTAGTGTGGAAGTAGCAAATTCAAAGGTGAACAAATTGCGAACAGAGCACGATCTAATCGGCGACATGGAACTTCCAGAAGAAGTTCTCTTCGGCATCCACACCGCAAGGGCGATGGACAATTTCAACATTTCGGGTGTCCCCATTGGGCACTATCGAAACCTCATCAGGGCCCTGGGTCTTGTCAAGAAAGCAGCAGCTCGAGTGAACGCCAAGATTGGCGGGCTAGATGCAGAGCGGGCGAAGTACATCGAGCTAGCCTGCGACGAGGTGATTGCAGGTGAGCTGGACCACCACTTCGTAGTTGATGCCATCCAGGGTGGTGCTGGGACCAGCACCAATATGAACGCCAATGAGGTGATTGCCAATCGCGCACTGGAACTGATGGGACACAAGCCCGGAGAGTACGAATACCTGCATCCACTCAATGATGTGAATCGCTCACAGTCAACCAATGACGTCTACCCAACCGCACTCCGGCTTGCGCTGATATTTGAAGTTGAGCTACTGACCGAGTCGCTAACCGGGCTGATGAACTCCTACCAACACAAGGCCTATGAGTTTGCTGAGATTCTCAAGATGGCTCGGACCCAGTTGCAGGACGCGGTGCCAATCACTCTTGGCCAAGAATTTCAGGCGATGGCCGTCTCTACCAGCTACGACATTTCAAGGCTGCGGGACCTGATTCCGCTGCTCTCCGAGATAAACCTCGGTGGCACCGCCGTTGGAACCCAGCTGAACACTCCCCACGGCTACACCAAGAAGGTCGTTGCCGAGCTGTCTAAGGTCTCCGGCCTGAAGCTTGCCTCGGCCAAGGACCTCGTCGAAGCGACCCAGTCGGCAGCGGTTTTCGTCAGCTTCTCATCGACCCTGAAGCGCATAGCCGTGCGCCAGTCAAAGATTGCCAACGATCTCCGCCTGCTTAGCTCTGGCCCGAGGGCCGGCTTGAATGAAATTAATCTTCCAGAGCGGCAAGCTGGCTCTTCGATTATGCCGGGCAAAGTGAACCCGGTAATTCCGGAGGTGGTCAACCAGATTGCCTTCACCGTGATTGGCAACGATCTAGTGGTGACGATGGCAGCCGAGGGTGGCCAGCTGCAGCTTAATCCCTTTGAGCCAATCATCGCCAGGTCCATCTTGATGAGCGTCACCTACCTGCGCAACGGCTTCGCCACCTTCGCCAAGAACTGCGTCGATGGCATCACTGCCAACACCGAGCTGCTAAAACAAACCGTCGAGAACTCAATTGGCCTGGTGACGGTTCTGAGTCCAAAGATTGGCTACGAGAATGCGACCAAGGTCGCCCGCCACTGCCAGAAGCACAACAGCACCGTTCGACAGGCGGTATTGGAGATGGAGCTAATGACCGAGGATGAGTTTGAGGGAACTCTGGGAGATTTGATTTCCCTGGCAAGGCGGCAGGGAGACTAGATGTTCGCCACCATGCGGTAGCCCACTCCACGCACGGTTTGAATCACATCGTTACCCAGTTTTTGGCGCAGGTAGCGGATATAAACATCGACCACGTTGCTCTCAGGATCGTGGTCATAGCTCCAAACTCGAGATAGTAGCTGCTCCCTGGAAATCACCTGGCCGGGGTGAGACATCAAGAATTCCAAGATTCCAAACTCCCTTGCCGTGAGCTCGTGCTCCTTGCCATCGCGCTCTGCTTTGCGAGTCAAGAGGTTCAGCGTCAATGAGCCAAGCTCAAGGCTCTGCTCGGTTGCAGTTGCACTGGATTGCTTTCTGATTCTGGTGCGCACCCGGGCCAGCAGCTCGTCGAAGGAAAACGGCTTGCCCATGTAATCATCCGCACCGCCGGCAAAGCTGGCAACGGTATTGTCCACTGAGTCCCTAGCGGTGAGCACGATTACCGGAACATCAAATCCTTGACCCCGCATACTGCGCAGCACCTCAAACCCGTCTATGCCGGGCAGGCCAATATCCAAAATCACCAAATCAAAATCGGCGGCGGCAATCAGCTTTAGAGCTTCCTCACCACTTTCGCATCTAGCGCAGTCAAAACCGTGGGACTGCAGACCCTTCACCACAAACGATGCGATACGGTCTGAATCCTCCACCAACAAAATTGACTGCACGACTACCTCGGAATCCTTACGACGAACCTAGCGCCTCCCAGGTCAGATTCGCCAATGCTCACTTCGCCGCCGTGCGCCTGCGCAATAGCGCGAACCAGCGATAGCCCAATGCCGGAGCCCTCCACGTTCTGCTTTCCCCTGCCCCGAACAAATGGCTCAAAAATGGCCTCGCGTTGATCCTGGGGAATACCAGGTCCGCCGTCCTCAACGGCAACCTGCAACTGATTCCCCAGCATCTGGAAACTCACTTTAATCTTTGCCTTTGCCGGGGTGTATTTGAGCGCGTTTTCCACGAGCTGCAGCACGGCCTGCGAAATTCGCTGCGGGTCTAGCTCCCAGCTACCATCGGCGCCAACCACTTCAATTTTCCGCCTTGTGAGGGAGGCGATCTTGGTCTTCAAATCGGCCGCCAGTGGCCTAAGCTCCGTGGTTTCTGGCCTAACAAACTCTGGGGCATTTGCCTTGGTGAGAGTCTGCAGGTCTTGAACCAGTCGCGACATGCGCTCCAGTTCATCTTCAATGATTGGCAGGGATTGCTCCGCTTCGGCGGGATTGGCCTTCACCAAGTCAAAGTGGCCACGGATTACAGTCAGTGGTGTGCGTAGCTCGTGGCCCGCTATGTCGACAAATTGCTTCTGAGACTTGAAGGACTCCTCGAGGCGATCAAGCATCG
>JALQVB010000105.1 GCA_023260495.1 Aquiluna sp. | reverse complement strand
CCACGCTTAGCGAAGGTAACCAGACGCTCTGCGATTGGACGAAGGCGCTTGGCGCGGGTCTCAGTGGTGGTGATCTTGCCGTGCTTGAACAGGCTGGTTGCCATGTTGTTCAGCATCAGACGCTCGTGTGCTGGTCCGCCTCCGAGACGTGGGCCCTTTGTTGGGGTAGGCATTTGATTCTCCTTGAACTAAAAGATCTGGCTTAGATCTGGTCTTCGTCGAAGCCGCCACCGAAGTAGGCGGAGTCGAATCCTGGAACGGCGTCCTTGAAGCGCAGTCCTAGGCCAGCGAGCTTGTCGCGAACCTCGTCAACGGACTTTGATCCAAAGTTTCTGATGTTCATCAGCTGGTCCTCGCTAAGTGCGATGAGCTCGCTGACGGTGTTGATGCCCTCGCGCTTTAGGCAGTTGTAGCTGCGGACGGTGAGGTCTAGCTCCTCGATTGGGGTGCTGAGCTCGTTCGATGCAGCAACCTCAACCGGCGCTGGGCCGATCTCGATACCCTCGGCCTCTTCGTTCAGCTCCTTGGCAAGGCCAAACAACTCAACCAGAGTTGCACCTGCAGATGCAACAGCATCCTTAGGAGCCATCGAGCTCTTGGTCTCAACATCAACAACAAGCTTGTCGAAGTTGGTGAACTCACCGGCACGGGTTGCCTCGACACGGTAAGAAACCTTGAGAACTGGGGAGTAGATCGAGTCAACTGGAATTACTCCGGCCTCTGCATCTGGGTTGCGGTTCTGGCTTGCCTGAACATATCCACGACCACGCTCAATGATGAACTCGATCTCGAGCTTGCCCTTGGAGTTCAAGGTCGCAATTACTAGGTCTGGGTTGTGAACCTCAACACCGGCTGGCACCTGGATGTCTGCTGCAGTCACAGGACCGGCTGCGGACTTCGATAGGTGAGCAACTACTGGCGCATCGTGCTCGGAGGAGACCACGAGGTTCTTGATGTTGAGGATTACCTCAACAACGTCTTCTTTGACACCTGGGATGGTGGAGAACTCGTGGCTTACGCCCTGGATGCGGATGTTGGTCACTGCAGCACCTGGGATCGATGAGAGCAGGGTGCGGCGCAGGGAGTTGCCTAGGGTGTAGCCAAAGCCTGGCTCCAGTGGATCCAGGATGAATCGTGATCGGTTGTCACTGATAACTTCTTCGTGAAGGGTGGGGCGCTGTGCAATTAGCACTATGTGGTTCCTTTCGTCTGAGTACCCGCTATTTGATACTCGTCTGGGGTATGACCAAGTTGGTCGGTGGAGTTTTTGTGAAGTTTTGTAGTTAGACGCGGCGACGCTTTGGAGGGCGGCAGCCGTTGTGAGCCTGAGGTGTCACGTCAGAGATCGAACCGACCTCTAGACCTGCTGCCTGCAGCGAGCGAATTGCGGTCTCGCGGCCGGAGCCTGGTCCCTTGACGAACACGTCAACCTTCTTTAGGCCGTGCTCCTGCGCCTTGCGAGCAGCGTTCTCGGCTGCCATCTGAGCTGCGAATGGGGTCGACTTACGTGAACCCTTGAATCCAACATCACCCGAGGAAGACCACGAGATAACAGCACCGGTTGGGTCGGTGATGGTGATGATGGTGTTATTGAAGGTCGAGCGGATGTGCGCCTGACCTGCTGGAACGTTCTTCTTGTCCTTGCGACGTGGCTTCTTAGCCGCTGCGCTTGCCTTAGGGGTTGCCATTTTTCTCTCCTAAACCTAACCGCGCTTAGCGGGTTGCCTTCTTCTTGCCGGCCACGGTGCGCTTCGGACCCTTGCGAGTGCGAGCGTTTGTCTTGGTGCGCTGTCCACGCACTGGAAGTCCCTTGCGGTGACGCAGACCCTCGTAAGAACCGATCTCAACCTTGCGGCGGATGTCAGCTGCAACCTCACGGCGCAGATCACCCTCGACCTTGTAGTTCTTCTCGATCTCGTCACGAAGTGCGACTAGCTGATCGTCGCTGAGGTCCTTTACGCGGACGTCCTCTGCGATCTTGGTGGTCTTCAGAATCTCGCTGGAGCGAGTGCGACCAATTCCATAAATGTAGGTAAGTGAGATAACCACTCGCTTCTCGCGAGGGATATCAACTCCTGCTATACGTGCCATTTCGGATTTATCTCCTGTTTATAAGAAGGTCTTCGGCAGCACAATCCTCATCTGGCGGATGGGGCCCCGGCCTTCTTCCGGGGGTTTAGCTTGCGCTCTGCGCTGCCCTTGTTTATTTAGTTGTGGAAGATTTTGCTTAGCCCTGGCGCTGCTTGTGACGCGGGTTTTCGCAAATCACCATGACGCGGCCGTGGCGGCGGATGATCTTGCACTTATCGCAAATCTTCTTGACGCTCGGGTTAACCTTCATGCTCTTACTTTCTTACTTGTAGCGGTAGATGATGCGGCCGCGGGTCAGGTCGTACGTTGACAGCTCCACAATCACGCGGTCCTCTGGGAGGATGCGGATGTAGTGCTGACGCATTTTTCCTGAGATGTGGGCCAGGACAATGTGTCCGTTGGTCAGCTCTACCCGGAACATTGCGTTCGGTAGCGCCTCTACGACCGTGCCTTCGATCTCAATTACGCCGTCTTTGTTGGCCATGCACTCACTTCACTACGTCTTTAGCGCCCCAAACACGCGAAGACCCAAGGCAGAAAGCAATAGGTTTTTGCGCAGAAACGCCAGGGGTCAATACTAGGGGGTTTTTCGGCGCAATGCTAGTGGCTAATCCAAAGAAATTGGGGTAATTCCGTAAGGTGCCAATTTTGCCTTGCCGCCATCTGGCTCGGTGAGCACCCAAATGCCCTTCGAGTGCCTGGCCACGCTGTGCTCCCAGTGGGCGCCATCTGATCCATCCATGGTCTCCACGGTCCAGTTATCATCCTGAATAAACGTGGCCTGGTCACCCGCCGTCATCATCGGCTCAATGGCAATGCACATGCCGTTTTCAACCTTCGGCCCGGCATCTCTGGTGCGGTAGTTGAACACCGCAGGGTCCTCATGCATCGAGCGGCCGATGCCG
>JALQVB010000104.1 GCA_023260495.1 Aquiluna sp. | reverse complement strand
CGACCTGGTCATCAAACTTGCGGATGTTGCCCGGGTTCACTCGCACCGCACCGCAGCCGGCATCAATGGCCTGGAAGACGTAGCGAGGTTGGAAATGGATGTCGGCAATCACCGGAATCTGGCTGCGCTTGGCGATGATTCTGAGCACATCGGCATCGTCCTGAGACGGAACTGCAACTCGAACGATGTCGCAGCCCGACGCCGTCAACTCGGCAATCTGCTGCAGCGTGGCGTTGATGTCGGTGGTTGGAGTTGTGGTCATCGACTGAACCGAAATTGGTGCGTCGCCCCCTACCGGGACCTTGCCCACCATGATCTGACGCGACTTGCGACGCGGTGCGAGGGTAGGAGGAGGCGACTTGGGTAGGCCTAGATTTACAGCTGGCACTAGCTTCCCTTCATTTATTCACCGTTTTACAACAGCCGAATTGAAGCTTAGCTTCCTAAGCGATGCCAATCGGATTAATCAGATCGGCAAGAATCAACAGCAGGCCGGTAAAAATCAGTATGACCCAGACGCCATATGCCACCGGCAACGCCCTGGCCGTGTCGATTGGGCCAGGATCCTTGCGCCCAATAAGGCGAGCGCCGCCGCGTTTGGCCGCCTCATACCCAGCCCCCAGCACGTGTCCTCCGTCGAGCGGCAGAAGCGGAATCAGGTTGAAGGCAAACAGCGCGATATTGAGCGAACCCAGCAGCAGCAACAACGAGGCAAGCTTCGCCTCGGTGCCGATATCTGCTGCGGTGACCTCACCTGCTAGCTGCCCGACCCCGACAATTGAAACTGCTCCGTAGGGGTCTCGCTCCTGCACACCGATTGTGCTCAGAAAAACCTGATAGATCTGCTGTGGCAGATCGAGAATGAAGCCAAACATCGCACCGGTGGCCTGCAGGCCGTAGCCAAGTGATTGATCAAGTGGCATGGGAACTGATTGGGCTGCGAGTCGGACTCCAATGATCGGCCGCAACTCAGTCAGCGGAACGCCCGCTTCGTCATAAATCAGATTTCCCTGCGAGTCGAATACCGCGCGCTCCCGATAGAGCGGTGTGATTGCTAGCTGCTGCTGCACGCCATCCCGAATTACGACAACGCTGCTGGAATTCTGACCGGCCTGTGCCATTAGGTCTGCCGCCTCACTCCAACTGGCAACCACCGTTCCGTTGACCGAGTAAATCTGATCGCCCGGCTCCATGCCCGCTGCCGACGCAGGTCCTACCGGCGCAGAAACAGGACAGCTGCCATCGCTCAGCGTGTCGACACAGCTAAACACCTGCTGGACGGTGAGGGAGTTTTGAGTGGTGCCGATGCCACTCAGGGATATGGCAATAAGCAAGATGCCGAGGAAGAAGTTCATCACCGGACCGCCCAGCATGATGATGGATTTTTTCCAGGGCTTCAGTGCATAGAACTGCCTACCCTCATCCCCGGGTTCAACCTGGGCCCTTAGCTCCTGTCGAGCATCTCGAATCCAGGCAGAAAACGGTCCGCGATATTCCTTGGCCTCCGGAGGGTACATGCCCGCCATGAGAATGTAGCCTCCAAGCGGAAGTGCCTTGAAACCAAACTCGGTCTCACCGCGCTTGCGAGAGAAAACCGTCGGTCCGAACCCCACCATGAACTGCCTCACACGAACTCCGAAAAGGCGCGCTGGCAAAAAATGCCCAAGTTCATGCAGTCCAATGGATGCGGCAATTCCAAGAATCACAAAGAAGATTCCAAGCACGTAGAGGATTACGTCCATCTGTTTAGGCTACCTGCCGATGGGTTTGCTAATCAGTTCGCGCGCCACTTCTCTCGCCCAACTCTCAGCTTGCAAGACGCCCTCAAGCGTCATGTGCGCCGGGGCCTGATGAGCTTCAATGGCGCGGTCTATGACTCGAATGATGTCTGTGAAACCAATCCTGCCCTCTAAGAAGGCAGCCACGGCCTCCTCGTTCGCTGCGTTGTACACCGCAGGAAAAGTTGAACCCCTAAGCGCGACCTCTCTGGCCAGCGGAACCGACTGGAACACTTCTTCGTCCAGCGGCTCAAAAACCCAATTGTGCGATTCATTCCAGTTGATTTTTCGAACTGCCCCGGGCACCCGCTTAGGCCAATCAAGCGCAAGCGCAATAGGCAGCTTCATGTCGGTGGTGGATGCTTGGGCAATAACCGAGCCATCAACGAATTCCACCATCGAATGAACGATGGATTGTGGATGAACGGTGATGGCAATGCGATTGATTGGAATGTCAAAGAGCAGGTGCGCCTCAATCAACTCCAGACCTTTGTTAACCATCGATGCCGAGTTGATGGTGATCACCTTACCCATGGACCAGGTCGGGTGCTTGAGCGCCTGCTCGCGGGTTACTCCCTCCAGCTCAGTTGCACTAAAGCCGCGGAAAGGTCCGCCCGAGGCGGTCAAGATCAACCTAGAAACCTCGTCGTGGCGACCGGCTCTAAGCGCCTGGGCTAGTGCCGAGTGCTCGGAGTCCACCGGCACTATTTGACCTGGCTTTGCAAGGTTCTTCACCAGGGTGCCGCCGACTATGAGCGACTCCTTGTTGGCCAGGGCTAGGGTCTTGCCAGATTCCAGTGCGGCGATTGTTGCTGCTAGACCTGCCGAACCATTTATGCCGTGGACCACCACGTCCGCATCTAGCTCACGAACCAACTGGGCTGCCGCATCGGCCCCTAACACTGCTTGGTGAGCGGGCACTTTGAACGCCTCTGCCTGCTGCTGCAGCAAGTCCTTGGACGAATTTGCCGATAGGCCAACAACCTGAAACCGCTCCGGATATCGAGCAATTAGCTCTAGTGCCTGGGTTCCGACGGAACCGGTGGAGCCAAGGACAATAATTCGGCGCATGTTCAAAGCTTAGAACTACCCGCTACATACCGCACAATGTGCCGAAAATGGCCAAAGGGAATCTAGACTTCTCGCATGAGCCTTGAGCAAAAAAGAATTGTCACCACCGCAATCCCTGGACCAAAGTCTGCCGAGTTGCAGCAGCGCCGTTCCGAGGTAATTTCAGCGGGTG
>JALQVB010000103.1 GCA_023260495.1 Aquiluna sp. | reverse complement strand
GGCTTCGTCGCTCTGAGCGAGTCTGTTGCAGATGCTGTTGTTGCAGCTGGCGCGACTGACGTCGAATCAGCTCTGGCAGCTGCTAGCGGCTCTGAGACCGTCGCGGATGCCATCACCAACCAGGCAGCCATCATTGGCGAGAAGGTTGAGCTGCGCCGCGTAGAGGTAGTCAAGGCACCAGCCGTTGACGCTTACCTGCACCGCACCAGCCGCGACCTTCCTCCTCAGGTGGGCGTGCTGCTTGGCTACGAGGGCTCGGATGCAGATGCCGCGCACGACATCGCAGTTCACATTGCAGCTTTCAGCCCGCAGTACCTGACCCGCGATGAGGTTCCGGCCGACATCGTTGAGAAGGAGCGCGCAATCGCCGAGGAGACTGCTCGCAACGAGGGTAAGCCAGAGGCAGCACTGCCAAAGATCGTTGAAGGACGCGTTACTGGGTTCTTCAAGGAGGTCTGCCTGCTTGACCAGGCTTTCGCCAAGGACAACAAGTTGAGCGTTGCTCAGGTTGCTGAGCAGGCTGGCATCAAGCTGACCGGCTTTGTTCGCTTCCGCGTAGGCGCCTAAGCAAAAAAGCTTTGTGGGCTCGGCTTTTGCCGGGCCCACTTTGTTTTTTGCGCCCTAGTATTGTCTTGGCGAATCCGGAGGTGCAATTGATCACGAAGAAGCGCAGAGTATTGCTGAAGCTATCTGGAGAGGCCTTCGGTGGCGGATCACTGGGTGTGAACCCAGACGTGGTCTCCGAGATTGCCAAAGAAATTGCCAGCGCGTCCCAAAAAGTCGAGATTGCCATTGTCGTAGGTGGTGGAAACTTTTTCCGTGGTGCTGAGCTTTCCAATCGAGGCATGGATCGCGGACGAGCCGACTACATGGGCATGCTGGGCACCGTGATGAATGCACTAGCACTTCAGGACTTCATCGAACAGGCCGGAGCCGATGTTCGAGTTCAGACCGCAATCTCAATGGCGCAGGTAGCCGAGCCATACCTTCCCTTGCGCGCAATCAGGCACCTTGAAAAGGGCCGCATTGTGATTTTTGGCGCCGGAGCTGGGCTCCCTTACTTTTCCACCGACACCGTTGCCGCTCAGCGCGCACTAGAAATTCATGCCGATGAGGTTCTAGTGGCAAAAAACGGCGTAGACGGCGTCTACTCGGCAGATCCTCGCAAAGACCCCGCAGCCAAGAAGCTGAGCGAGCTGAGCTACCAGGACGCGTTGGTTCAGGGTTTGAAGGTTGTGGATGCCACTGCCTTCTCGCTCTGCATGGACAATAAGATGCCAATGCGGGTATTTGGCATGGAAGACATCTCCGCGGCCCTTGTTGGCAAGGCGGTTGGAACGAAGGTAAAGGCCTAGGTATACAAATGATTGCTGAAATTCTGGCGGAAGCCAAGGACAAGATGAACAAGGCCGTTGAGGCAACCAAAGAGGATTTTGCATCGGTTCGCACCGGACGCGCTAACCCTGCCATGTTTCAGAAGGTAATGGTTAACTACTACGGAACCCCCACCCCACTTTCTCAGCTCGCTGGCATTCAGAATCCGGAGGCTCGGTCGCTCATAATCACCCCTTATGACAAGGCCGCACTGAAGGACATCGAGGCTGCCTTGATGGCGATGCCAAATCTTGGAGCTAGCCCAAATAGCGACGGAAATGTGATTCGCATCAATCTTCCAGAGCTCACCGAAGAGCGTCGCAAAGAATACGTGAAGCTGACCCGCGACAAGGCCGAGCACGGTCGAGTTTCGGTACGCAACATCCGCCGCAAGATCAAGGAAGACCTGGAAACCTTGAAGAAGGACGGCGATGCCGGTGAGGACGAGATTGACCGCGCTGAGAAGGAGCTGGAATCAATCACCAAAGCTCACGTTGACCAGATTGATGACGCCCTAAAGAACAAGGAAGCCGAGCTGCTCGAGGTCTAGTTGGACGAATCCAAGACGCGCACCCTTGGCCCCCGCATAGCTGTCGGTCTGGGTCTCGGTGGAGTCTTCCTGCTTTCCTTGCTGCATCCGCTGGGGTTCACCACCCTTGCCGCCGTTGTCGCTGCACTTGCGGTGCGCGAGCTTCGAGTGGTGCTACGGGCGGCGGGCTGGCATGTTCCGACCGCCGCGCCGGTGGCGGCTACAGTCGTAGTATTTGCAACTTACTTTTATGGCCCGGTAGGCCAATGGTTTTCCCTCATTGGTTCCGTGGCAGCGCTGCTGGTCTGGCGAGTCACTCACATTGCTATCAGCAAGACCAAGACCACGGCAAAGCAGTTGCTGCGAGACCTTGGAGCCTCAGGCTTCGCTCAGGTTTACGTTCCGCTTCTGATTAGCTTTGCTGTTCTGATTGTTCGCGGCGAACACGGCACGGCTCTGGTATTGGGGCTGGTTGTGACCGTTGTCATGATTGACACATTTGGCTACCTGGTCGGTAGATTCTTCGGAAAGACCCAGCTGATTCCAAGGATCAGCCCAAAGAAGACCTGGGAGGGATTCCTGGCTTCTGCAGTTGGAGCGCTACTAGGTGGTTTGTTCACCTCCTATTTGGTTTCGGCGGAGCTGTGGTTTGGTTTAGTATTCGGAGTAGCGGTGCTGATCAGTTCGGTCTTGGGGGATCTGTCAGAGTCGCTTATAAAGAGAGACATGAAGGTTAAGGACATGGGGGACGTCCTTCCGGGACACGGAGGGTTTATGGATCGCATCGACTCCCTCCTGCCTTCGGTTTTCGTTGCGTACCTACTAGCTCAAGTCGCGTTCTGATGGCAATCGAGCGCGTCGCTAACTCTGTCCTCGGTTACAGCTCGGAGCAGGTCGATGCGCTACTGGATCGCATCCGAAGGCAATACGAGAACCCAAAGAGTCGGATAGTGACACCTTCTATGCTGGCAGCAGTCGAGTTTGAGCTCGTCCCCGGGGGCTATCGGATAGATCAGACCGATAACTCCCTCGCACACGTGGCAATCGACTTTGAAAAGCGAGAGCTAAGCGCAAGGTTAGAGCGAATCGGCCAGAAGCGGTTTAAGACAGAGACTCGAACTAT
>JALQVB010000102.1 GCA_023260495.1 Aquiluna sp. | reverse complement strand
AGGAGCTAAAGACTGAGGTTCAGGCCGACATCGATGCCTTGAAGGCAGCCCTAGCTGGCGAGGACATCGAGGCAGTCAAGACCTCGCAGGAGAAGCTGGTCGCATCTTCACAGAAGATCGGCGAGGCCGTCTACGCAGCCCAGCCAGAAGGCTCCGAGCCAGCGGCCGAAGAGAACAGCGAAGACGTCGTTGACGCCGAGGTTGTCGAGGACGAGGACAACGGCGAGGACAAGAAGTAATGGCCGACCAGGAGAAGGAGCCGGAGGCAGCAGCCGAAGAGGCTGCTGCTGCCGGTGAGCCAGAGCAGGTAGAGACCGAGGGCACCGAGGATCCAACCGAGGATAAGGACGAGATCGATCGCGAGCTCGCCATCTTCCAGGATCTGCAGCGGCTGCAGGCCGACTTCGTAAACTACCGCGCCCGCGTTGAGCGGGACCGCGGGGTGGAGCGGCAGCTGGCTGTGGTGGAGACCATTCGCGCTTTCCTGCCCGCGCTTGATGATCTAACTAGGGCTGAGGCCCACGGTGACGTTCAGGATGGCACCCCAATGGCGGCAATCGCTCAGAAGCTCAAGGCCGCCGGCGAGAAGTTTGGACTAAAGGCCTTTGGCGAAAAGGGCGAGAAGTTCGACCCTGAGCTGCACGAGGCACTGGTGCAAAACCCAAGCGCTGATGTCACTGAGCCAACCATCGCGGACGTGATTGAGCTTGGCTACATGGTCGGAGATCGCATGCTCAGGCCTGCCAAGGTGGCAGTTTTTACACCTGCTGAGTAGGGAAGGAGGAGGAGATGGCTTCGCAAGACTGGGTCGAAAAAGACTTTTACAAGATTCTTGGTGTTGCCAAGGATGTCTCTGACGCCGACCTAAAGAAGGCTTACCGCAAGCTGGCAAAGGAAAACCACCCGGATCTCCACCCCGGAGATGCCGCCGCAGAGGCGAAGTTCAAGGACATCTCCGAGGCCTACGACGTGCTGAGCGATCCCGAGCAGCGCCGTGAATACGACGCCATTAGGGCAATGGGCGGCGGCGCTCGCTTCACTGCAGGCGGTCAAGGCGCGGGATTTGAGGACGTCTTTAGCAACCTATTTGGCGGTGGCGGGTTCCAGGGTCAGGGTTTCCCCGGCTTCGGAGGCTTCGGTGGATTCGGCGGTCCGCAGCGCGGCCAAGACCTGGTTGCCAACCAGACCATCGACTTCATCGACTCGATTCACGGCACCACCATCAAGCTGGGCGTCCGTGGCGAGAGCGTGAGCGTCAAGGTGCCAGCGGGCATTCAAGATGGCCAGAAGCTAAAAGTTAAAGGCAAGGGCCAGCCATCGCCGAACGGTGGCCCTGCCGGAGACCTGGTGGTGAACATCAAGGTGAAGTCCCACTCGGTGTTCTCTCGCGATGGTGACAACATTCGACTAACAGTCCCGGTGACTTTCGCCGAGGCAGCCCTAGGAGCGACGATTCAGGTGCCAACGCTCGGTGGCGAACCGGTGAAACTCAAGGTTGCCCCCGGCACACCAAACGGAAGAACCCTCCGGGTAAAGGGCAAGGGCGTTCAGTTCCCGGGACGCCAAGGCGACCTGCTGGCAACTGTCGAGGTGATGGTGCCGGCACACCTTTCGGCAAAGGCAAAGAAGCTGCTCGAGGAGTTCGAGAGCGAACTGCCAGATGAGGACCCAAGAGCAGACCTAATTACCAGGGCTGGAACGCTGTAGGAGGTGAGCGATGCAACTGGATGAGAACACCCCGCTGTTTGTGATCTCGGTTGCCGCCGAGCTCGCCGGAATGCACCCACAGACCCTGCGGCAGTATGACCGCCTTGGCCTCGTCTCACCAACTAGAACCCAGGGAAAGTCGCGCCGCTACACCATGCAGGATGTGGCGAAGCTGCAGGAGATCGCAAGGCTCAGCGGCGAGGGGGTCTCCCTCGAGGGCATCAGGCGGGTGCTCGACTTAGTCAGCGAAAACCAAGAACTAAAGACGCGCGTTAGAGACCTGGAGCGTGAGCTTGCGAACCAGGTCATGAATCAGCCGGGCAACCGAGTCTTTGCCGCAGGCGACCAAGGAGTAATAAGACTCAATCCTGGGCAGCGCCCAGAAAAGGGCACGGTAGTGCTCTGGAGGAGAAGATAGAAATGAACCAGCAGCAACAGCAGCAGGAGCAGGTGAAGGCACTAGAGGCGTTCGGCATTGACCTAACTGCCCAGGCGCGCGCTGGAAAGCTTGACCCGGTCATTGGTCGGGATGCCGAGATTAGGCGAGTCAGCCAGGTGCTCTCCCGCAGAACCAAGAACAATCCGGTCCTTATTGGCGAACCGGGTGTTGGAAAGACCGCCGTAGTAGAAGGTCTTGCTCAGCGCATCATCGCTGGCGATGTCCCCGAGAGCCTAAAGGGCAAGACCCTGATTAGCCTCGACCTCGGCGCTATGGTTGCCGGCTCTAAGTTCCGTGGTGAATTTGAGGAGCGACTGAAGGCAGTCCTGAAGGAAATCCAGGATGCCGAGGGCAGCGTGATCACCTTCATCGACGAGCTTCACACTCTTGTTGGTGCCGGTGCCGCGGACGGCTCAATGGATGCATCCAACATGCTCAAGCCGATGCTTGCGAGAGGTGAGCTGCGCCTTATTGGTGCTACCACTCTGGACGAGTATCGCGAGCGCATCGAAAAGGACAGCGCTCTGGAGCGCAGGTTCCAGCAGGTATTCGTAGGCGAGCCAAGTGTTGAGGAAACCGTGGCCATCTTGCGTGGACTAAAGGAGCGCTACGAGGCTCACCACAAGGTAACCATCGCAGACAGTGCTTTGGTTGCTGCCGCCCAGCTTTCAAATAGGTACATCACCGGAAGGCAGTTGCCAGACAAGGCCATCGACCTGGTCGATGAGGCGGCATCCAGGCTGCGCATGGAGATCGACTCCGCTCCGGTGGAGATTGACGAGCTCCGCCGGCAGGTGGACAGGCTCAAGCTCGAGGAGCTGGCCCTCAAGAAAGAAAAGGACGAAGCGTCCAAGCAGCGACTTGAGAAGCTGCGTGAAGATCTCAGCGAAAAGCAAGAACGCCTGAATGAGCTAAATGCCAAATGGGAAGCGGAGCGCAGCGAGCTCAACAAGAT
>JALQVB010000101.1 GCA_023260495.1 Aquiluna sp. | reverse complement strand
GTTGAGTCCAGCAATCTCACCGGCCTCCTTTGTTGCCTGACGCTCGGCGTCGTTGAAGTAGGCGGGAACAGTGATGACAGCATCGGTAACGCTCTCACCCAGGTAGGTCTCAGCGTCTCGCTTCAGCTTCATGAGGATGCGAGCGGAGATCTCCTGCGGGGTGTAGGCCTTGTCGTCAACGGTGAACTTCCAGTCGGTTCCCATGTGACGCTTCACCGAACTAACGGTGCGGTCGACGTTCGTTACCGCCTGACGCTTTGCGGTCTCTCCAACCAAGATGTTGCCATCCTTGGTGAATGCCACCACCGAAGGGGTGGTGCGGAAACCCTCCGCGTTTGCAATTACCTTTGGCTCGCCGGCCTCCAGCACGGTCACCGCGCTGTTGGTGGTTCCCAGGTCGATTCCTACTGCTCTACCCATCTGTTTCTCCTTATTTCTAAAGTCGTTGCGCCCAAGTTGAGTCGCATGGACTCAAGTTTCAGATATGTCAACACAGTTGTCAAGTAAACATCCACAAAGTTGAGTCATTCACACTCAACTTTCAGGAATTAATCAAAAAGTCAGCTTTTGGGCTACAAAAAGAACTAGTAACGGGACTAATCTGAGCCTCATGGCCAACACAGACGTTGCAAAAAAGAAGCCACGCGGAACCTTCGCCTGGGCTCTCTGGGACTGGGCGGAACAGCCATTCCCCACTATCTTTTCAACCTTTATCTTCCCCATCTACATCACCAGTGCGGCATTTGGTCCCGAAGAGGACACCTCTCGTGCACTGGGCCTAGCGGCAACCATCGCAGGAGTTGCGGTGGCGCTGGTAGCGCCAGTGTTTGGTCGCAGGTCAGATGAGGCCGGCAGGCGCAAGTTCTGGCTCCTGGTCAACACCTTGGTGTTGGCCGGCGTAATGGCCAGCCTGTTCTTTATTGAGCCAAACCCCCAGATGCTCTGGCTTGGGCTGATTATCTTTTCCTTCGGTGGCTTCATCCAAGAGATCGCGTTCATCAACTACTACGCGATGCTCAAGCAGGTGTCTACACCAAGCAACATCGGTAAGGTATCTGGTTTCGCCTGGGGGCTGGGCTACATCGGTGGCATCATCCTGCTACTTGTCTCTCTGGTGGGATTTGTGCAGACCGAGACCCCATGGTTTGGAATTCCCACTGACGATGCTCTCAATGTTCGCGCGGTGTTCCTATTCAGCGCCGTCTGGTTGATTGTTTTCGCAATCCCACTCTTTGTTGTGGTGCCCGAGGTAAAGGCCAAAGAGAACCGAGTCAAGGAAAACATTGTTGAGAGCTACTTCAAGCTTTGGGCTCAGCTGAAATCACTTCACAAGCAGGCTCCGGAAACCCTGAAGTTCCTTATCGCCAGTGCTATCTATCGAGATGGCTTGAGCGGTGTCTTTGCCTTTGGTGGCGCACTGGGATCGCTGGCCTTCGGCTTTGAGCTCGCCGAGGTAATCCTCTTCGGTATTGCCGCCAACGTCATGGCGGGCATCGGGGCCATCATCGGTGGCTTCTTCGATGACAAGATTGGCGGCAAGCGCACCATCATGATCTCGCTGCTAGGACTAACTGTTGCAGGCTTTGGTGTATTTGCCTTTGCTTCGCTGGGTCCAATCACCTACTGGATCGGTGGACTGGCACTGACGCTGTTTGTTGGCCCAGCCCAAGCTGCTTCGAGGGCTTTTGTGGCTAAGTTCACCCCGGAGGGTCGTGACGGCGAGGTGATGGGTCTCTACATGACCACAGGCCGCGCCGTTAGCTTCCTAAGTCCGCTGCTTTGGACGAGCGCAATTTCCCTGGCGCTGGCCTTGGGTGTCTCGAATGCTCAAGCCACTGTCTGGGGAATTCTGGGCCTGATGGTTGTGCTAGTGGCAGGAATTCTGCTACTTGCTCGAGTTAGCCCGACTCCGCAGGTAATAAACGACTAGTTGCCCTTGAACTTGGCTGGCTTTTTGGTGACAAAAGCCTTCATGCCTCGCGCAACGTCCTTGGTCTGCATCAGCTGACCAAGCCTGCCCAGCAGCAGCTTCTTCTCGGCCTCGGTGTCGGCATAACGTGCTGATTCAAGAGTTGCCTGCACCGCCAGCGGCGCCTGGTCGGCAATCTTCTGGGCGAATTCCATCGCGCGATCAAGCTCTTGGCCCGGCTCAACAATCTCGTTGATCATGCCCATATCCAGCGCCTCCTGCGCACCCCAGCGGTCGCCGGTGAGCAGATACTGCATTGCCTTCGCGTGACCGGCAACTCTAGGCAGCCGAATCGTTCCGCCGCCAAAGGGCAAAATGGCCCTGGATACCTCCAGTTGGCCAAATTTAGAATCGCTAGCTGCAACCACAATCTCGCTGGCCAGTGCCAGCTCTACTCCGAGGGTGTAGCAGGTGCCGCGAGTGGCCATGACCACCGGCTTTTTCACCTGTGGGGTCTGAATGCCCCAGGGATCCAGCCCACCCTCTGGCACAAGCTGCAGCTTTCCCTTTTGCATCTTGGGGCCAACATCAAATAGATCTAGCCCGGCAGTGAAGTGGTCGCCATGCGCGTAGATAACGCCAACCCACAAATCTGGATTGCGATCTAGTTCGCCATAGGCAAGGGACAGTTCGTGAAGCAGCTGCTCATCGGCAGCATTCATCTTCTCAGGGCGATTTAGGCCGATCTTGTAGATGTGGCCGACCTGCTCAGTGGTGATCTTCGTTGACACGAGGAAAGGCTAAGCCGTTTCGGTTAGCTGCGCCACTCGCTGCGGCGAGATTTGGAGCAAAACACCAATATCTCTCATGCTCAGACCCTGCGCTCTGAGTCTGGCCACAACATCGCGGATCTCTTTCGAAGCCTCTTCTTGCAGTCGCAGCGCTTCGCGCATCTTCTGCTGAGCATCCTCCAGGTCACACATGATGCCGGGCATCGAGGTCTCGACTCGCACGACAACGTCGCAGCGCTCGATGCCCTGAGATTCATGAATTAGGTCTTTGATCTGCTCGGTGGCAACATCGAGGCGCTTGGTGGAAATTAGCAAGTTGTCCAGTTCGGGCACGCGAACCCACCACTGGCCTTCCTTGCGTTCACACTCGGCTGTTATTTCCACACGCCAAGGCTACCGCAAAATTTGTCTAGGGGTTCTAGATAGAAATTTGGGATGTTTATGTGTATTATTTTTCAAGAATTA
>JALQVB010000100.1 GCA_023260495.1 Aquiluna sp. | reverse complement strand
AGCCGGTGCGCTCGCAGACGATAGCTGCGGCCGTGTTGGCAATCTTCGCGATCTGCATCAGCTCCGCCTCACTTAGAGCGGAGATTTTTGCAGATGGGTCTGCACCCAGGGCACCAATGGCATCCAGCTCAGCTAGGAAGCTGGCCATGAAGGTGTCGCCGGCACCGACGGTGTCAACAAGTTTGATTTTCTCGCCTGAGGCATCGATGCGCCTGCCATCTAGGTAAAGCGAAACTCCTTCGCCACCGCGAGTGACGATGACCAGTTTGCCGGCCGACCAGAGGTTGGCGATTTCATCGAGGTCTGCGCCTGGTGCGAGGTCATAGAGCCACTCGATGTCGGCATCGGAGGCCTTGATGATATTGCTGAATACGTTAATTCTCAGCACGCGCTCCAGTTCCACCTCGCGCTCAAACCCGAGGGCGGGGCGGATGTTCAGATCGTGCGAGAGGGTGAGCTGACCCGCGGCTGCAATCTCGCGCAGCCAGTTTTCGATCACCATGTTGCCCGGGCCAATTGCCATGCCGAGGCAGCCGTACTGCACGGCCTTGGCCCCAAGCTGGGAGATCTTGTCCATGCTGGGAAGCTCACTTGGCTGCCAGCCCCAGTCGGCGGTGCCGGTGGTGTAGAAGGCGTAGCTGGCAACTCCGTCCGGGGAAATCGTCGCGACTGCCAGAGTGGTTTGCTCGCTGGCATCAACGGAGTGTTCAAGGTTCACACCGTGGCTGGCCAGGTGATTGTGGATTTGCCTGCCGAAGCCATCCTGCGAGATTCTTCCCAGGAAGGCCTGCTGTTCGCCTCGAACAGCCAGCGCGAGCGCAACATTGGCGTTGGCACCACCAACCACCGCGGTGTAGTTGCCACCTCCATCGGCCTTGCCGATCAAATCAATTAGAGCCTCGCCAATTACCAAAATCATGCGGCAAGTCTAGAGTTAGAGTGTGAAAACAATAAGCGCCAGAAGTGCAATCAAGTTTCCCCTCTACGCCCTTGCAATTACCTGGTCGCTGTTCATGCTGGGGATCCTGGTTGAGATCAACCAGCCCGAGACCTACTGGCCACCAAGCGGCGAGCCTGTCTATCCAGAGCCTCGGGTGCAGCTGCAGGTATACCTATTCCTTCTTGCAATCACGGTGTTTGCCATGGTTGCTCAATATGCGCTCAAGCAGGCCGTCCAGCTGCGCCTCACCATAGAAACCCCGCTGGCAAGAGCGGCACATAGGTTCAACAACCTCGGTGTGATCCTGAGCCTGCTGGCAGGAGCGATCTTTGCCGTGGGCAACTTCCTGGGGGCTTGGAACCGCTACGACCGCAATGATGAGCCGGTCTGGATCAGGCTGCTAAATGTTTATGTTCCTATCATTCTGGCCACCGCTCTGGTCGTCTATGTGATTCTCTCGGCATTTGTGTTCCGCAAGGACGCTCCGGACATCCCAGAGGACCAGAGAGATGAGGAGCGGGCCAAGCTGCAGCGGGCTGTTGGGCTTGCCTACGCAGCGCCGATCATTGGCACCGCAATCGCCATCATCTTCGGACTTGTCGTCTATGACATCACCAAGACCACCCTCGACACCTGGATCTGGGTTGTCATTCAGGCAATCATTGCCGTTTCCATAATCCTGGGCACCACCTTCGCCGCAAAAGCTCGGGCCGCCAGGCCGCTGCCGCCGCGCGAGCACCGCAGCGGGGTTGCAGCTGTGAATCTAAACTTCGTGCTCTCAATTGTGTTTGGGGTTGTGGTTTTGGTGATGGCTTTCAGCCTGGGAGCCGAGGCAATCAACAACCTAGTGCAGTGGCCGGAGTGGCGCGAGAACATGGCCGATGAAGAGTACCGACGCACAATCTTGGCCCCATCTCTGGGTTGGTTCGTCCAGGATCTGCTGCCAGCGATGGTGCTGTTGGCACTCGCCGAGGTTGGTATCTACCGCACTCTGGTAATTCGTAACTCAGATACCGCAGAGGCAAAGTAACAGAATGATTTTTCAGGCTAAGGGCCTGCTGTTTGATAACGACGGCGTGCTGGTGAATTCCATGGGCTCGGTTGATGGCTCATGGGGTAAATGGGCAGAGATCTATGCTCCTGATTTTCAGATCGACTACTCGCATCACGGCAGGCCCGCCAGGGACATCGTGCGAAGCGTGCTGCCCGAGGAGCTCTTCGATGAGGCCTACGCCAAGATCAATCAACTTGAGCTGGACCTCACCCATTTGACCAGCCCAATGCCAGGCGCCACTGAGCTGGTGACCTCGCTACCGGCGGGGCAGTGGACGGTGGTTACATCTGCATCGCCTGAGCTTGCCAAAGGCAGGCTCACCGCAGCTGGCCTGCCGGTGCCGGCAAAGCTGGTGACCGCCTATGACATCGAACACGGCAAGCCTGCCCCAGACCCTTACTTGAAGGGCGCGGAGAAGCTAGGCCTTCGAGCCAGTGAGTGCATTGTCTTTGAGGATGCACCCAGCGGCGTGAAGGCAGGTATCGCAGCTGGCTGCCGAGTAATTGGCATCGGTGAAGAGGTCATGGAGTCCCATGCCGAGATTGTCATTGGCACGCTCGAGGGAATTAGCTTTAGCGATAACGTATTGACAATTCCAGAGCACATCAGATTGAGGTAGGGAAGATGGCTGAAGTTGCGTTTTACGGTGCCGACTGGTGCAGCGATTGCCGCCGGTCGAAGTCGCTATTGAACACTCTGGGTGTTGAGTACGAGATGCACGATGTCGAAGAGAGCAAAGAAAACGCTGACAAGGCGATGGAGATTGCCGGTCGCAAAAATATCCCGGTGATTAGATTTGCTGACGGTGCGTTTTTGGTGGAGCCACCAGACTCTGTCCTGCACGCCGAGCTCAAGGTTCGCGGACTTGTAGATTGACCCTATCTTTTTAGGGGTATTGCCCCTAGGCTTGGCATACGTGTTATCGGGATCTCCGGTCTCACCCGATTAGGAAAAATCCCAACGATGTCAAACAAATCTTCTACTGGCGCGCCCACGAAACAGAATGGCCGCAAAGGCTACGCCTCCAAGCGCAGCGATTACAAGCCTCGCCACAAGGCCAGCGGCAAGCCAGGCGCCAAGAGCGGCGCTCGCGATTACGCGGAGCGCTCAGGTGCTGGCCGCAAGCCGGCAGCCAAGCAAAACCCAAGATTCCAAGAGCGCGAATACGAAACGCCTCAGAAGCCT